>JAPLJU010000279.1 GCA_026388445.1 Deltaproteobacteria bacterium | reverse complement strand
CACATGGTTTTACATTCCCCTTGGGCTTCTTGTGACCTGGGCGCCCCACCAGCAATTCTCGATGGCCTTGAATGCCTCTGTGAACTTCATGTTCGATGGTGAGATGACCGTTTACGACTGGACCGGCGCATCCAATGTTGCGGACACGACGGTACGCCTCGACGATAAGCCGGGCTATTTGGTCGAACTCCCCGTGACATTCAACCTGGCGCGTCACTGTGCGATCGTAATGACCCCCTGGTATGAATACAGCAAGATCGGACAGAGTCCCTATGAACCGATCTTCTACAAGGATGGGACCTATACCGGTTTTGTTCTCCGGGAGCCGTCCAGCCGGACGCACCAGTATGGCCTGCGGGCCGGTGTGGAGTTTGTCTTCTAAGCGGAAGCCCCAGGGGGATGCCGTTCCATGAACGAAAAGCCCCTCCCCCGGCAGGGGGAGAGGCTTTTTTAAACCGATTGTCTCTCTGTCAAGGAATCGCGCCTATAAAGGTATTGTTCCCCTCGTTCTCTTCGCGGATGAGGTTAGACGGATCTATGACGCCGATTAGGTATTTTTTCGAGGGGTTATCAGTAACCCTGAACCTGACCAGCTCTGATTTAGAACTCCCGGCATTGACCGGCCCGATGGTCCTGTATCCCAGATACCTGTCACCGGAGCCAAAGGCGCCGTCCGTCGAAAGATAGACATTCACTTTCACGCTGGAGACGCGGGTGCTGCCCGTGTTCGTGACCGTGAGATAGCCGGAGGCCAGGTAATAATCATTCGTCAGCACCGAAGAAACGCCGCTCCACGCACCGAAGAGGTCGATCATCCTCACGGTGCCTGACTGGGTGACCGTGACGGTTCGCCCGGCAATGGTGATCGTTCCGGACCGCTGCGAGACGCCGGTGTGCTCGGCCACGGAGAACTGGACCGTTCCGGTGCCTGTCCCGCTTGCCCCGGAGGTGATGGTGATCCATGCAGCGTTACTGACGGCCGTCCAGCTGCAGCCGAGGCCTGCCCCCACAGTCGCCGTGCCCGATCCGGTCATCGCGGGGAGCGAGAAGCTCGTCGGTGTGACGGTGAAATTGCAGGCCGGCCTTCCATAGCCGAATCTTTCAATGCGCTGGTTCATGCCGGCATCAATAACGCAGATGTTCCCGAAGGCGTCGATGGCAATGCCCCGGGGGTCGCTGAATTGACCGTTTCCTGTCCCCGATGCACCGAAGCGGGTGATGTAGATACCGTCGGCATTGAATTTCTGGATGCGCCTGTTTTCGCTATCAACGACATAGATGAAGCCTGTACTGTCGACAGCAAGACCTAGGGGAAGCCGGAAGTCGGCGTCGGAGGAACCCTCCTCTCCCCACGAAGCGACAGGGTTACCGTCTCCCGATGTGAACTTCTGGATGCGGTTGTTTTCCGAGTCGGCCACATAGACGAAGCCGTCGGCATCGACGGCGATGCCCCGCGGGCTTCGGAGGAAGCCCTCACCCGAACCCGGGCTGCCACTCATCCAGGCAGGTGTGCCGTCGGTGTTTAGTTTCTGGATGCGATGGTTTCCCGTATCGGCCACGAAGATGGAGCCGTCGGCACCCACGGCGATCCCGGAGGGGTTCTGAAACTGGCCAGCCCCGGAGCCCTGAGAACCCCACACCGCGATGAATTCACCGTCGGCTTTGAATTTCTGAATACGGTGATTTCCCGTATCGGCCACATAGACGAAACCATTGGCATCCACGGCGATCCCGGCGGGGCTCTGGAACCGGCCTTCGCCCGTCCCCTGGATTCCCCACTCGCCGAGGTAGATACCGTCAAGCCCGAACTTCTGGATCCGGTGGTTATCCGTGTCAGCCACGTAGATGTTTCCCGTCCTGTCGGCTGCGATTCCCGAGGGATTCAGGAACTGTCCCGCCCCTGAACCCCGGGCACCCCACTTGTCAAGGTACGGGAGGCCTGCATTGTTGCGGTAGGCGATGGTGAAGTCGCCGAAATTGACGTCGCTGTCGAGTTCCGAGTAGGCGATCCTGAAGAAGCCATTTTCGCCCCAGCTGGTGCCCCAGCTATTCTTGACAATGAAGTAGCGGCCCGCGTCGTTGTAGCCGACAATGAGGACGGCATGTGCGCCTGCGATGCCCCCCGTTGTGTGCTCATAGACGCCGCTTCGGTAGTAATAGAAATCCGTGTACACATTCATGAGCGTCGAGAGCGGGCCGTAGGTGTCCAGGGCGTTCTTCAGGGCGTTGGCCGTAGGCGAGGCCTGCGTGACGTAGACCCAATCGTTGATCTTGTATGCCGTGGCCTTCCAGTTCGAACAGGCCCTGGAACAGGTCCCGTTCAGGGCCGTGTATGGATAGCAGGACTCGAGGGGAAGCCCCGAGCTCTTCAAAAAGTCTGAAGCCCGATCGGGCCAGCCGCCCTTGCAGTTTCCGGCGTATCCGCAGGAGACGAGGACCTGTTCTGAAAGATCGAGGTTCACGTCGGGCGTGTTGTTCTGGATCAGGGTGTAGGACTCCAGGGCCGCCGTCGTCGAAAAGGCCCAGCAGCTGCCGCAGGAACCCTGGTTTTTGACCGGGGTGACGTAATTTTTACTGTTGAAGGATCTCCAGTCGGCACCGGGCGCGGCACCGGCAGCGCGGGTCAGCTTTGCGGGCAAAACCCGCTCACGGCCGGTGAGCTGCGGGCGGATCGCACCGACTTTCAAGAGCCGCATTTCATGGGGAAGTCTTGATATGGATGTCTCAGCGGCGACCCACCGGGCCCCCCGGGTCTCAATGGCGGAGCGGATCTGATGGAGTGTCGCGGCATTTTGAGAAGCCGTCCCATCTGTGGGCGCGGTAATAGCCGGCTCAGCGGCATGGGATAAGTTCAGGTAGGCCGGGAAAAATAAAGTCATGATCCCGAGCAGGCAACCCAGTCCCCCTCTTAACATTTGTCCCCACTTCATTTGTCATTCCTCCTTTTGGGTGATCTGGACCTTGATGTAAAAGTGATCCGTGGCTTTTTCTTTCCCTTCCCAGATCCTGTAATGGAGCATCCGGATCTCCGCCTGTCCTTCCCGGACGGCCTTAAAGCGCCACAGGCCCTTCACGGGGGCCCCGATCCTGCCCTCGCCGGTCGCTTTTTGTGTCTCTTCCGAGAGAAGCTCCAGGAGGGTTCGATCAAGCTGTTCCGGGTACCACCCGTAGCCGGCACTTCCCAGCCCGGAGAGTTCAACCTCAATGATATCTCCCACAGAGACACGGAACTCTTTCCCGCTGTCTTCCCTTGTGATGGTCGTCATTTTTCCCTCGGAATGGTGAATGAAAGCCGACATGGCGTCGGCCGTTGATGGGATGGTCGTGACCAGTATAATGCAGACGAGACATTCCAGGATCTGCTTGGTGGAGTTACCTCTGCGTTGCTTCGGGGTCATCGGTATCTTCCTTGGAATGCCGGCTGAGTCTTCCGGGGCTTGAGAGGCGCTCCGGACTTTCATCTTCAGGTTTTTCAGGGGAAAAATCAATAGGGAGAAAGTATGGTTTTAGGGTATGATGTGCTAGGAAGAATGACCTAGGTTGTTCGTATGAGAGGTTGATCGGGTCCGTGGATGAAGCGCCGTTCGGGGCGCGGAAAGGTACGATGTCGATTCAGCGAAAGCTGGAAGCCGGGAGGGCTTAAAACAGGAACCGGTGGCCGCTTTCCGGGAAACCCCCTGCGAGGGGGATCTTCTTCAAGCCCGATGATGAGCGTGAAAACCCTTCCGCCGCAACGAAAGACAGCGTTTGCTACCCCGGAAGAATTTATTCTTATTTACACCTTTTCTCTGGACATTCGGAATAATGGCGTGTATTAAGGGTTTGCCAGTCGGTGAGGCGTTAATCCCTTCAGGGAAGGGGGTTTCGCCGATCGGGCATGAAGCGACCCCGATGCCTTGCAGAAAGCGTGGCACGGGGTACCGGACACGCAGGCGATTCGGAGGAAGTTGCCGCGGGCGGATCCGGTGACCCAAGAAGGAAAGGGGGAATGGGACAAGGAGGCAGGCTGTCCAGTTACGAATTGAAAACGGGGAGAGAATCCCCCCCATAGACAAAAAAATCTTATCACAAGCAAGGAGGATTAAATGAACAAGGCGGATTTGATCGATGAGGTGGCAAAGGTTGTAGAAACCAAGAAAGCCGCAGCGGCAGCCGTGGATTGCGTGATCGATGCGATTACCAAGGTCCTGAAGAAGAAGGGCAAGGTGACACTGGTCGGCTTCGGAACCTTCAGCGTGTCCAAGCGGGCTGCCCGCAAGGGGAGAAACCCCAGGACCGGCAAAGAGATCAAGATCCCAGCAAAGAATGTGCCGAAATTCAGCGCCGGCAAAGAGCTCAAGACCGCGGTGAAGTAACACTGGTCAAAAAGACCCCCGGTGTCGATACCCCGGGGGTCTTTTTTTGCCTCTGGTCTTATCGTCGGGCAGGCCTGAGGTATAAACGACTCACGATTCTGCCACCACGTCCTGAAAGGCCGCCAGGGTCGAATCGATGTCCTTCTCAGTAACCCCACTCCCACCTCCGCCCTGTACATCGCCTCCCGACAAAAAATCCTCCTGAATCCCCGTCGACGAAAAAGGACTCACCCCCCGGGGTGGACTTGTGGTAAAAATAACACTATTTTGATTGTTCCTCAGGGTTTCAGATTGTCCAATCACTGTCAACGGATTAGATGGCTAAGCGTTTAATATTTCAAAGACCTTGCTCCGCGGGGTTGCAACACCGGGGAGGGCGCTCAAGGAGAATCATCTGAGCACGAAAGAGGATCTGAATCGTTTTCTTTCAGGTGTTGAGCGGAGGGCCTTTCGGATGGCGGTTTTTGCCACGGGAAGCAAGGAGGAGTCCCTCGACCTGGTGCAGGAGGCGATGCTTGGGTTTGTGAGGCTCTACACCGCGCGTCCGGAGGGGGAGTGGAATGTGCTTTTTTACCGGGTCCTGCAGAGCCGGATCACGGACTGGTACAGGCGGAACGCCGTTCGGAAACGGTTTATGGGCTGGCTAGGCCCCAGGGCAGGAGAGGACGAACAGGAGGACCCCCTGCAGGGGATCGCCGACACAACCGCC
>JAPLJU010000138.1 GCA_026388445.1 Deltaproteobacteria bacterium | reverse complement strand
ATCTGCTCGGTGATCCTTTCGATATCTCCGGTGACCGTCTCGAGACCCCTGAGCTCTTCCTCGACGGCTTCCCAGGTTCGCAAAACCGACTCCAGGGACCCCCCGTACTTGCGCTTGAGTTTACTCAAAAGCTCCAGGCGTTCCTCTATTTCGTTGAGACGCGCAGGGTCCTGTGGGAGTTTTTTCATGTAGTCCCGCAGGGCAAGGGCAGCGTCTTCAAGCTGGATGGTGACCGAATCAAGTTCTTCGGGTGATATCCTGAATTCCGGGTCGATCCTGCGAATCTCCCTCACCTGGTGGATGATCCTGCCCAATTCAGCGAGAATGGAACCCTGACGCCCGTAGAGGGCCTCGTGGGATGCTTCGGCGATTTCCAGGAGACGCCCGGCGTGGGCCAGGATCCTCTTTTCGTCCAAAAGGGCCTCGTCTTCGCCCGTCTTTACGCCGGCATTTTCGATCTCCTTCAGCTGAAATCTCAGGAAATCCTCCCGCTCGGCACGTCTCTTCTGAATGTCCCGGAGCGCCTCAAGCCGGGCTCGGAGATCCTGATAGTCCCCGTAGAGTCGAGTGTATTCCGATCTCGAGGGGAGAAGCCCCCCGAATTCATCGAGGATGTCGATGTGGCTGTCGGCGTTCAAAAGAACCTGGTGTTCATGCTGGCCGCAGATGTTGACGAGTGACTCGCTCAATGCCGAGAGTGAAGCGAGCGTGGCCATGCTTCCATTGACATAGATCCTGTTCCTGCCCGATCGGGAAACGATCCGCTTGACGATCAGTTCGCCCTCTGCGGGTAAGCCCATCTCCTCGAGACGGGCCCTGATATCCTTGCGGTCGCGTATATCAAATGAAGCCTCCACCGTGGCCGAATCCTCGGAGGATCGGATCAGGTCTGCCGTCGCCCTCTCACCGAGTAAAAGACTGATGGCGCCGATGATGATGGATTTCCCCGCACCGGTTTCTCCGGAGAGAATGGTCAGGCCTTCCGGAAAGGAGATCTTCAGTTCGTCGATAATAGCAAAGTTCCGGATGCTGAGATCCGTTAGCATGCTACTCCCCTTTTTCCCCCGTCGGGGAGCCGCCCCAGCCGAGTTTCGAGCGCAGGATCTGCAGGTATTCCCTCTGGGGAGAGGTCACGAGGTTGGTCACATACTTCGATTTCCGGATGACGATGGAATCCCCGGAGCGAAGGTCGAAAGAAAGCTGACCGTCCAGCGTTGCCGTCGCACCCAGCCCCTTTGTCCAGAGCACGACCCGGATACTCGCACTTTCCGGGAGCATCACGGGCCGGTTGGTCAGCGTGTGAGGACAGATGGGATTGATGATAATGGAATCCAGCACCGGAAAGACAATGGGTCCGCCGGCGGAAAGGGAATAGGCCGTGGAACCCGTAGGGGTCGAGATGATCAGGCCGTCGGCCTTGTAGGTCGTCAGGTAACGGTCGTCCACGATGACCTCCAGATCCACCATCCGAGAGAGATTCCCGCGGTTGATCACGACATCGTTGAGGACGGAGTAATCCTCCTGCGTCTTGCCGCTGCCGTGGATCAGGACATCGAGCATCATCCTTTTTTCCGTCCGGTAATTGCCCCTGTAGATCATGTCCAGTGCCTCGATCATCTCGTTGAGGTTGAAGACGGTGAGATAACCGAAGGCTCCGAGATTGATGCCGAGAATCGGCACATTGAACTTCCGGACGGACCGCGCAGCCATGAGCAGCGTCCCGTCGCCGCCGAAGGCAACGACCATGTCGACCCGGGACCCGATCTCCTCCCGGTCCACGCCTCCCGGCTCAGCCATCTTCTTTGCGATTTCGCGCTCGAGGACCACTTCCACACCCCGGTCCTTCGCCCAGGACTTCAACCGGGTAATGAGCTCCGGCGCCTTTTCCTTGCGGACATTGGCAATGATCCCGATTCTGCGGATTTCCATCGAAATTCCCCTCAAAAA
>JAPLJU010000017.1 GCA_026388445.1 Deltaproteobacteria bacterium | reverse complement strand
TACCTGAAGGAAGAAAGGGATCTCGCCGCGGAATGTGATCAGGGTCTCGTGACCCAGGACCTGGCTGCTGCACTCAGGGGCTCCGGTGTCAGGATCGGAAACGACGGGAACAGAGACCTCTACACGGTGGACGCAAGCGGCCGTATTACAACCATCTTTGAAGTCAGGACGGATCTGCACCTGCCTAATCTTTGCGCCGGTGCGGTACGGCTTCTGCTCAACGGGCTCAGCCTCCCTCATCAACCGAGGTTGGTCATGGCGGTTCCGGCCGGGATCGATGCCGTGCTCGAGGACAAACTGGCGAAATTGAGGGTCAACCTTCTCCCCTTTGACTGGAAGGATGACCGTGCAATATTCGGTGAACTCAAGGAACTTCTGTCCCCGGCATAGGGGACCGCGGATCCGTCTCTACTCCGGTTAGAAGAAAACACCCACGGTGGTCAGATGAAAAAAGAGACCCGCCCCTATACCTGTCATGTCTTTGTCTGCACGAACAATCGCCATGGCGAGCGAAAATCCTGTGCCGATGGTGGAAATGAGGCCCTCAAGGATTTTCTGAAGGAGGAGATAGAGAAGCGGGGGTGGAAGACCCGCGTCCGCGTCTCAAACTGCGGATGCATGGGACTCTGTGCGAGAGGGCCCAATGTCATCCTGTACCCGGAAGGGATTTGGTTCTCCGATGTCTCTGCGGGCGAGGGCGGACAAATCCTCGATGAGATTGCCGCTCTTCTGCCGAATATCAGTGGAAAGTCCTGACCTGTCGATCGATGATCAGGGTGACCTATGGCCAAAAAAATTCTCGTTGTCGATGATGAAGCCACAGCCCGCCAGGTTCTTGAAGCGATGCTTGGCTCTTCCGGATACGATGTGAGAACGGCCTCGGGGGCCGAGGAGGCTCTGGATATTCTGGCTCGCGAGGATATCAACGTCATCTTCCTCGACTTGAAGCTTTTCGGGGTCAGCGGGATCGAGCTGTGCAGGAAGATCAGGGAAATGAAACCCCTGGCGATTATACATGCCGTTACAGGATGGGCGGCCCTCTATGAGATCGAAGAGTGCCGGGAGGCCGGTTTCGATGATTTCTTTACGAAGCCGGTGAACCTCGAATTACTGCTCAAAGCCACCGGGGATGCTTTTGAGAAGCTTGAGCGCTGGCGGAAACGATACGAAATAAAGACAGTGATTAGTGGATAGTGGATAGTGGTTAGCAAGACCAAGAAGTTAAGAAGTTCAGAGGAAGCCCTTTACCCTCTACCCTGAACGCGGAACCCGGAACCCGTTGCCCTTAGCCTGGCCCTTTGGGCCATAGACCCTAAACTCTGTAGCCCTGTCCCCGGCCCTTCTTTAGAATTTGGCTTTTGTCTATTTTTTCGGTAAAATTCAGCAAAGAATAAGAAGAGGGAGCATCATATGAGGAATAAAATTCCGGCCGTCCTTGGTGTTCTTATGGCTGCGGTCCTTGGCCTGGCGAACCCTTTGTTTGCCGAAAAAAAGGATATTTTGCTCCCTGGCCGACCGGCAAGTGCCGGTATGGATCTCGTGACGGCCCTCGAGCAGCGAAAATCTACAAGGGAGTATAGCCCCGCCAAAATCTCACCGGAAGATCTCTCCGCGATCCTCTGGGCGGCCAATGGGGTCAACAGACCCGGAGGTAAAAGGACGGTGCCTTCCGCGTATGGTAACCAGTACATCGAAGTCTACGTCGTCGCCGATACGGGATGCTACCTTTATGATTCGCCGGACCACAGACTCAAGTGGGTTTCCGACGGTGATTTGCGCGGCAAGATGGCCTGGCAAAATTACGTGTCGAAGGCCTCCCATATACTGGTTCTCGTGGCGGACTTAGACAGGGTTCCCGGTCCGCTGAGAAACAGGGAGGAAAAACTCTACTGGGCAAACTCAACGGCCGGGACGATGGCCCAGAATGTCTACCTGATGGCCGCGTCAAGGGGGGTCGGCACCTGCATCGTTGCCGGTCTCAATGAGGAGAACATCCGGCAGGCCTTCAAACTGCCCGGAAATCTTGTACCCTTGTATATCATGCCGCTCGGCTATCAGCGGAAATAAGAAAGTGGCGGCCATACACGGATTTTTTATAGACGGGGAGGTCATACCATGGATGAAGGAAACTGGCTTAAGCGTTTTCGGCGTTCGCGACGCGATAAATGGATCGGCGGTGTCTGCGGCGGACTGGAGGAGATCACAACCCTTCCATCCTGGACATGGAGATTGATTTTCGCCCTGCTCTTCCTGTGTTACGGTGTGGGCCTTATCCCCTACATCCTGCTCTGGATTTTCGTTCCGAAAGAGGGTGAAGAAAAGGGTGCTTAAAATACCCCCAACATCGGGGATATCCTCAACTGGCAGATCCTCAAGCAAACATAGGGAGGGTTATGTTCAGAAGCTTGATCCATCGACTTTTTTTATTGGCCGTCCTTCTTTCTTTGAATGCGGGGATGACGGGAGACGCCGGGGCAGCCTCCACCTACCAGAGCATTCTGTGTCATAACAAGGTCATCTCCGTGGGGAACATAAAAGAAGAGGTCTTGGCGAAATGCGGGGAACCTCTTTCCATGTCATCCGATGAGGTGGTGGAACGCTTTGAGTCTTTCCCGAGAGTGCGGCGTACAAAAAGGGTCGAGCGGTGGACTTATAAGATCGGCGGTTTTTACCGTGTCGTTGTCTTCGAGGGTGGTGAACTCGAGCGTATCGAAGCAGGGGGCCTGACTGATTAGGGGAATCAACGTTCCTTTGACAGGCTGATAGCGAGAAGGGTGCTCAACGAAAAAATTGTGATAATATATAACAGTTAATATTGCTGGAGGGAATTCAAAATGGAATGGGGAATGAAGAACCGTATGTCGCAACTGATCCAGCCGAACGGGCGCTGTTTTTTTCTGCCCATCGATCACGGGTACTTCCAGGGTCCGACAACGTGCCTGGAAAGGCCCGGCAAGACGATTGAACCGCTCCTGCCGTATTGTGACGCCCTTTTTGTGACGCGGGGTGTACTCCGCGCGGCCGTGAAACCGGAAAACGCAAAGCCCATCATCCTGAGGGTTTCCGGCGGCGCAAGCATCGTGGGTCAGGATCTCGCCCATGAGGCCCTGACCACGTCCATCGAAGAGATCATTCGCTTGAACGCAGCGGCCGTCGGTGTTTCCATTTTTGTGGGGAGCGATTACGAGCACGAGTCTCTCATGAATCTGGCGGACATGGTCAATCTCTGCGAGGACGTTGGCATTCCCGTCATGGCCGTCACGGCCGTGGGGAGGGAGCTGGAAAAGCAGGAAGTACGTTACCTTTCGCTCAGTTGCCGCATCGCGGCGGAACTAGGCGCCAGGGTCGTCAAGACTTACTGGTGCAAGGACTTTGACAGGGTCGTCGACTGCTGTCCTGTTCCTGTCGTGATGGCCGGTGGTCCCAAGTGCGAGACGGAGCTCGAGGTTTTCGAGTTTGTCCATGACGGTCTCCGGCGCGGGGCTATCGGTGTCAATCTCGGGAGGAATGTGTGGCAGAATCCCTATCCCGTGGCGATGGTCAGGGCATTGCGGGCCGTCATCCACGAGGATGAAACACCGAAGGGCGCCTGGAAACTCTACAACAGCCTCAAGAAAACGCGAAAGTGATTGCTCGGGTTGCGAGTGGTGAGCAATAAAGACAGTGGTGAGTGTATAGTGGTGAGTGATTAGCACAAAAGATAGTGGTGAGTGATGAGAAAAACCGAAAATAGACTGGAGTAATTCAAAACTCATAACTCAAAACTCAAAATTGGAGCGGGCCTTCAGCCCGGGATCTTATATGCGCGTTGCGATGTATTATCATAACCGCGATGTCAGGCTCGAGGAGATGCCTGTCCCGAGGATTGGGCCCGGTGAAATCCTCGTGAAAGTTATGGCGAGCGGGATATGCGGCAGCGATGTCATGGAATGGTACCGCATCAAAAAGGCGCCCCGAGTGCTGGGTCACGAGATTGCAGGGGTCATCGTGGAAACGGGGGAGGGCGTCGAGAGGTATCGGACCGGTGATCGCGTCTTCGTCTCCCACCATATTCCCTGCAATACCTGTCATTACTGCCTGAGGGGGTATCACACGGCCTGTGAGACCCTTCATACGACTAACTATGATCCGGGCGGCTTTGCCGAGTACATCCGCGTCCCCCGGCTCAACGTGGACCGCGGTGTCTTTGTGCTGCCCGAAGAGGTAACCTTCGAACAGGGGGTGTTCATCGAGCCCCTGGCCTGTGTGGTTCGCGGGCAGAGAATTGCCAACCTTCACCGGGGCCAGAGTGTCCTCATCTTGGGAAGCGGCATATCCGGTCTTCTTCATCTGCTCCTTGCCAGAGCGCTGGGTGCGGGCAAGATCTTCGCAACGGACATCAGCGAATATCGTCTCGATGCCGCGCGTCGGATGGGTGCTGATGATGCCTTTCATGCCGGTGACGATATCCCGGCGAGGCTTCGCGAACGCAATGGCGGGCAGCTGGCAGAACTGGTCATTGTCTGCACCGGGGCCCTCCCGGCCTTCAAACAGGCCCTTCAGTCCGTGGACCGGGGCGGGGCGGTGCTTTGCTTTGCGACCACGGAGCCGGGTGTTGATCTTCCTGTGCCGATCAACGAATTCTGGCGAAACGAAATCAAGCTCATGCCCTCCTACGGAAACAGCCCTCTGGATGCCATGGAAACCATCGAGCTTTTGGGGAAAAAACGTGTTGTCGTGGAGCCACTCATAACCCATCGTCTCGGCCTCGCGGAGACGGGTCTTGGTTTTCAGCTCGTGGCGGGTGCCGACAAATCCATCAAGGTGATCATCGAACCCTTCAGGTGAGGCAACCGTTTTACGCGGCTTTTAATGCAGGAAATCTCAATGGTCTGGACCGGGGGATTGACAGACATAAAAGGAAGATTAATTTACTCATAGATTCGATCAGCGTGCAGGTTTTGCCGGCAGCGTTATATATATTCGAATGGAAAGAGGGAGTATGATCGCATGAGAAGAGCCATTTCCCTTGATAGCAAAGAGGCGAGGCTTACAGGTCACCTGAGAGTCAGGCAGACCCGGGGATCAGATTTCGAGACCCTCTGCCGCTGGGCCGGGAATGACAAAAGCCCCTCGATCCGGATGATGGGAGGGCTCTTTGCGTCGGACAGCCGCCGTGAAGCCTTTGAGATGGCGCTGAAAGAAAAGATCTTCCATCTTCTAATTCTGGAAAAGTATGAGTCAGGGAAGTGGGTTGCCGTGGGGACGGTGATCTCAAACAAAAACGGCGAGCTGTATCTTGTTCTGGACTCCTCCTTCAGGGGGAGAGGACTTTCGGTCCCTGCGATTCGTGCGGCTATCGGGTATCTCCACGAATACCCCCTGCTTGAGCTGACGGCATGTGTCGGATGGGAAGAGGAGGTTTCCCGGAAGGCTTTCGAAAAGGCGGGGTTTGCCTGCCGGGAAGAGAGGGCCGTCGAAGGAATGACCTGCCTTGAGTATGTTCGGCAGATGAAAGCCCAATGCCCAATCTACAATGTCTTTATCTAAGCCGTGTCCTGCGGTAACCCGCAATAGGCATCTTCGAAAGGACTCTCGAATCACCCTATGTCGCTCTTTCTGATCTCCTTCTTTCTGATCTACGGCAGTATTCACCTTTATACCTATCTGAAAATCAGGACAGCCATGGCCACCGGGCCGCTCGCCAGTCTGCTGCTCATCCTCTTCATGGCTGTGATGGTACTGGCACCCATTTCCGTGCGTGTAGCGGAGAGATACAACTTTGACCTCGCCGCACATGTTCTTTCCTGGGCCGGTTATATCTGGATGGGCGTCCTATTTTTGTTTTTCTCCGCGGCGATCCTGTTTGACCTTTACCGTTTCCTCCTGTGGATGGGCGGATGGGTCACGCAGAAAGACCTCTCGTATCTCGCGCCTTCTTATCGGCTTTCGTTTTATATTCCTCTTGTCTTCTCGATCGTCGTTTGTCTCTACGGATATTTCGAAGCCTTGAATGTTCGTGTCGAGCGCGTGGTCCTGAGGTCGCCCAAGATCCCCCAGAGTCTGGGGAAGGTGACCGTCGCTCAGATTTCCGATGTTCACCTGGGCCTCATCATCCGCCAGGGGCGTCTCGCCAGGATCCTCGAGAAAGTCAGGGAATCAAACCCGGATGTGCTCGTCTCAACAGGTGATCTCGTGGATGGACAGATCAATCATCTCGAGGGGCTGGCGGAGATGCTCAAAGAGATACAACCGAAATTCGGCAAATATGCCGTTACGGGAAACCATGAGTATTACGCAGGTCTCGAGCAGGCCCTGGCCTTTACGGAGAAAGCGGGGTTTACGATCCTCCGGGGGGAGGGCTGCACGGCCGGGGACGTGATCAATATTGCCGGTGTGGATGACCCGGCCGGTCTCGGTTTCGGCCGTCTTCAAGGCGGGCCCGAGAAGGAAATCCTTTCGAGTCTCCCTCCGGATAAGTTCACGCTTTTTTTAAAACACAGACCCCTTGCGGATAGAGACTCCCTGGGCTTCTTCGATCTTCAGGCTTCCGGTCATACCCACAGCGGGCAGATTTTCCCTTTCACCCTGTTCATATGGATGGTCTATCCGGAAGAAAGTGGACTGACCCGGCTCGGGCATACCTTCCTCTACGTGAGCAGAGGCACAGGGACCTGGGGCCCCCCCATTCGTTTTCTCGCGCCACCGGAAGTAACGCTCTACGAAATCCACCACGACAGGACATCCCGTTAAGCAGCGGCACGATGCAGCGCGTCCTTGCCGAATAGCCCATCCTGTTATATAAAAGAAAAACAGCAAAAAAGGGGGTGACATGACCGCCGTCGCTTTGTCCAAGGAAGATCTCCGGGCGATTCGTGAGAAGGGGATTGAGGAAAGGGAGATCCGCAGGCAGCTCGAGATTTTCGAAAAGGGTGTGATCCCGGTCCGGTTGAACCGGCCCGCCAGAGTGGGCGACGGCATCGTCCGCATTGCACAGGATGAACGCGGTGAGCTCCTTTCGTTGCATGACAGGGCGGCAGGCGATGGCCGGATGTGGAAATTCGTGCCTGCTTCCGGTGCGGCCTCCCGGATGTTCAAAGACTGGCATGGCTGCTATCGGCTCGGGCGTTTTGACTCGGAAGGCCAAAAGGCCTCCTTTCTCAGGGACCTCCCGAGGTTCGCCTTCTACGGGGATCTCAAGGAAGCCATGGCCCGTGACGGTCGGGATCTCGAGCGTATCATCCGCGAAAAACGATGCACCGACATTCTCGAATACGTCCTCATGCCGAAGGGTCTCCACTACGCCTGGCTGCCCAAGGCCCTCTTGAAATTCCATTCGTACCCCGGCGGGAATCGCACGGCCATGGAGGAGCACCTCGTTGAAGCGGCCCTCTATGTGCAGGACAGGGAAAAAATCTGCCGCATTCACTTTACCGTGTCGGAAGAACACGAATCGCGATTCCGGGAGGAGATCGAGCGGGTGAGAGGCCTTTACGAGAAACACTTCAGCCTCCGTTACGAGATCGCCGTTTCCATCCAGCACCCTTCGACCGATACCATCGCTGTGAATCTGGAAAACCGGCCTTTCCATAACCGGGAAGGAAGGGTCCTGTTCAGACCAGGCGGTCATGGCGCCCTTCTCCGGAACCTCAATGCCATCGACGGGGATGTCATCTTTCTCAAGAACATCGACAACATTGTTCCCGACCGCCTCAAGGAGCCGACGGTCCTCCACAAGAAAATTCTCGGCGGGTATCTGGTCAAATTGCAGGAAGAGATCTACCGTCATCTGGATACGCTTGCCTCGGGGCATATCGGCGGGGATCTATCAGACCTTGTCCGGTTTGCCAGGGAAAGGCTTTTCCTCTCCTTCCCGGACAGCTTCGAACGCTCCACTGAGGCAGAGCAGAGGGCCTTCCTTTTTGAGCAGTTGAACCGGCCCCTTCGAGTCTGCGGTATGGTCAAAAACGAGGGGGAGCCCGGTGGCGGACCCTTCTGGGTCGAAAGGGACGATGGCACTTCTACTCTTCAGATCATCGAGGAGATGCAGGTCGACCCGGAATCCGAGGCGCAGAGGAACATCTGGTGTTCCTCGACGTATTTCAACCCCGTCGATCTTGTCTGTGGGGTCAGGGATTACCGGGGAGGAAAATTTGATCTCGACCGTTTTGTGGACTGGAACGCCGTGTCCATCTCTGAAAAATTTCACGAAGGGGGCATGCTGAAAGCGCTCGAGCGGCCGGGGCTCTGGAACGGTTCCATGGCCCACTGGAACACTATTTTTGTCGAGGTTCCTCTCGAAACCTTCAACCCCGTCAAGACCGTAGAAGACCTTCTCCGGCCTCCCCACCTGCCAGCCTAAAAGCAGTGGTGAGTGATGAGTGGTGAGT
>JAPLJU010000120.1 GCA_026388445.1 Deltaproteobacteria bacterium | reverse complement strand
CTCTGGGACCTGAAGGCGCAGTGCGCGTTCCCGAGCGCGACTCAGAACGAGATCAACGCGAAGGATGCCGCGAACCTCGTGAAGAACGGCGTCTATGTCGTCTCCGAGGGCGCCAATATGCCCACGACGGCCGACGGCGTGAAGATCCACGGCTGGTTTATCCCCTCGGAGCGGTCCAGGGGGACCGTCCTCTTCTGCCACGGAAACGCCGGCAACATCTCCCACCGGCTCTTTTTCATCGATCTGCTGCATCGTATGGGGATGAGCACCCTGATCTTCGACTATCGGGGCTACGGCTGGAGTGAAGGAAAGCCCTCGGAGGAAGGAACCTACCGGGATGCGGAGGCGGCCTGGGAATACCTGGTATCGGAGAAGAATTTCAAGCCCGGGGAGATCGTGATTCTCGGTCGGTCCATCGGCGGTTCCATCGCAGCGAGGACCGCCCGCGATCGCAGACCGGCGGCGCTCATCGTTGAATCGGTCTTCACATCCGTCCGGGACATCGGCGCCGAGGTTTATCCATTCCTCCCCGTCCGGTGGCTCTCGAGATATGACTACAACACCCTCGAATTCCTGAAAGGGGTTTCCTGTCCCGTTCTCGTCATTCACAGCCCGCAAGACGATATTATCCCCATTCATCACGGCAAAAGCCTTTACGAGGCGGCCAACCCCCCCAAGGAGTTTTTGGAGATCAAAGGAAGCCACAACGACGGGGCCGTCATTTCCGGAAGGCTCTACACGGACGGCATCGACTCGTTCATCGCCCGTTACGTGAAGCCCTGAAAGGTTCCCTCTACGGGAGAGAGGGCATATTTTACTTTTCCGGGGCAGAAAATGCCCCTGAGGGTTTTTCTGACATTTATCCCCGAGACGTCATTTTGTTGACGTTTTTCATCTTTGACCCCCCTGCAACTCCTGTCCGGGTGTAAACTGTCAAAAATCCTTGAATTTCCACCTCTTTTATGACCGGTGAAGCTGGGTGTCGTGATATTGGCACGAATTCTGTATATTTATACGGTAAAACGCCCGTAGTGCCTTTTTTGCAGGGTTTGGATGTCTTGAGGAGGCAAAAATGATGAAAAGGACAGCCAACCAGAGTTCAGACACCTTCGATCTGATCTACGAAAGACGTAAGCTCGAGAGGTTCAGTCTCGAGGTTCCAGCCCGAATTGAGATTCTGGCCCGGGAGGAACACGGTGAGGAAGTTGTCGAGCTGAACACGAAGGATGTATCAGCCGGTGGCGCCTATTTCCGGACGAAGAAGGCGCTCCCCGAGGGCACGCGGGTAAGAATCGACATCATTCTTCCTCTGGACCGCCTGCGTAGATTGAAGGACACCTGCAAGGGGCTCATCAAGGTTACGGGGACCGTTCTTCGATCTGAACCGACAGGAATGGCCGTCTGCTTCGACGAGGGATACCTGATCACGCCCTTTGGCGAGCGCCTAAGCTGAGGTTCGTCTTAAGGGTGTATTCGGGGGAGTGAAAAAATTGAAAGCAGGGCGAAAGCCCTGCTTTTTTTGTCTTGTAGCCCTGCCCTACCGGAAACCGGGGGTAAAAGGAGGAGGGAAAAACCCCTTCAAGGCGAGCAGCCAAGGAGGGTAACGCTGCAGGCCTTCGGATCCGGTAGGGCTGGGGCGAGTTTTACTAGTGCAGAAGAGAACTTGGAGAAAAGAAAATATAAATCGAAGAATGAGAGAGAAGTTGAATACATCTTAAATATAATACATTTTATCAAAAAAGCAAGACCTCACCTAAACATTTACCCCTCATCGCGAAAAAGTCAGTGGATGATTCCTTTGTGTATTCCTGCCATATGCAGGGGATGCTGAAACCCTGTCCTCCTGACTGCCTCTTACGGCGGTCTTTCGTCGTCCGGCTGGAATTTTGGCCTTGCCATCTCTGCAAAAAAGATAGATATTATCCGCACGAGGCTTGCCAAGATGTTCTTCTGGAGGGGATGCCGGGGGGTATCCTTCCTTTTTTGTCGTGAAACATGATTCTTCACCGGGATACTTCCAGTGAAGCTCTTCTCCAGATGCCTGTTGCGATCATTCTTTCCTGGGAGAGTCGAAAGGCCATGAAATACGCGAACGACACGGTTACGATCAAGCAGTATTCGACGGAAAAAGTCGGGGATGGCGAGGTCCTCCTGAGCGTGCTCAGCGTGGGGCACAACTTCGTTTTTCTCAGGGTCGGCGCCATCGGGCTTCCGAACCGCGACGAACGCCTCAACATCGGTGAATTTCTGAATTTCGATGTAGGTGAAAGCGGCCTCTTCGAGATCAGGCTTCTCTCCGTCGCGGGATTCGACACGGCAACCTTCCTGGTGACGCGAATCAAATAGCCCGCTCCGGGCAATCTTTCCTGCATCTAGAAAAGGGCGAAAGAATCGGGAAGGAGTTCATGGAATCCTTTTTAAAATGATCTGATGCTTTCGCAACTGCAACTCGCCGCCATGGCCGTGTTCCAATCATATGGCCCGTGCTCACCACCGGGCTTGGTATCTACATTGCCGTTCTGGAAGGCCTGTGGATGAGAAAAGGGATGATCTGCATGGCGGAGTCAGAAAGGATTTATCGTTGAAGGAATTTGACCAGAAGGCGCTGTCAGAGTTCAACGGGCTGGACGGGAGACCGGTTTATGTGGCCCACGAAGGCAGAGTCTTCGGCGTCAGCGAAAGCAAGATGTGGAAGGGTGGTCTCCACATGAAGAGGCACCGTGCAGGCCAGGATCTTTCCAGGGACATCCATGCGGCGCCTCACGGCCCCGAGGTCTTCGAGCGGTATCCCCAGGTGGGAATTCTAAGACAGGAATCCTCCGAGAGACCGATGCCGGCCTTTGTGTCGGGACTCCTTCGTCGCTTCCCGCTCCTCAGGCGCCATCCCCACCCCATGATGGTCCATTTCCCCATCGTCTTCATGTTTTCCGTTTTTCTCTTCAACGGCTTATTCCTGCTCAGCGGCCTAGAGGCTTTCGAGACGACGGCCCTGCACTGCCTGGCCGCGGGCGTTCTGTTGACCCCCGTGGCAATCGCGACAGGCTATTACACCTGGGGGCTGAATTACCTCTCAAAGCCGATGCGCCCCGTCACGATCAAAAAGAATCTATCCTTGATTCTCCTTTTTGCTTCTGTCGCGGCCCTTGCCTGGAGGATGTGGGACCCGGCAGTCCTCTCGGCGGCCGGTCCCGGACGGGTTTTTTATGCCCTCCTGACTTTTACCCTCTTTGTCATCACCGTTGTCATTGCCTATTTCGGTGGACAGCTCACCTTTCCACTCGAGGATTGAAAGGGCGGTCCTCATCCCCGTTGTTTCTCCTAACAAGAAATGTGCAGTTTAAAACGCTTCTAGATCAAGGGATCGACTTACTGTGCAATGTTCACGGTTAGGTGGGCGAAGATGTCTGCGGGCGTGGGTCTGAGGCGTGGCGGGGCCTATTTTTTGACGAGCTTTGTTTGCGATGTGAGGAGGATCTTCCGGTAATGCGGGTCCACTTCGTAAACCCACTTTTCGTGGGTTTTGTTGAAGGAGACCGTCCGGTCGCGGGCGAGCAGGAGGGATTCTTTTGTTTTGAGAGAATGCTGGGGCTCGTTCTTGTAAATGATGATTTCCCCTGCCGGCTTCGAGTAATCGGCCGCGGTTCTCATGTAACACCTGTCGCCCCTCTCGGCGAAGTCGACCTGGTAGGTTGTTCGGTCTCTTTTCGTCAGCTGTAACTTCGTGTCGAAGCGAAGGTCCTTGAGATCCTCCTTCTTGAAAACGTTCTTGATCTGGAGGTCCAGTGATGTGGTCAGGATTTCGTCGATGCGCTGATCATCCTGCCGGGCACCGCGGGGAAGGCTGCTCAGGAAACCACCGCCGTCCCGGATATCGATGGCGTAGTGGTCGGGGTTCGTGGAAACGGACAGGTTTGAGTATTCGGTGGGGTTGCCGGAAAAGAGATGTTTCTGGATGTAGTCCGTGTAAGCGAAGCTGATCGGGGGGACGACCTTTTTGCTGATGTAAACCGTTTCTTCGTCCTCCAGTCGGATGTAATTACCCGGTGCCCCTTCGCTCCTCTTCCCGATCACGACGCCCGCCATTTTCCGATCGACTTCGTCAAAGAGGCGGATCACCGTGGCACCCTGGTCAACCGTGACGCCCAGTGATTCGTGGTTCTGTTTTCGGGCAGTCACTTTTTCCACGGACTGGATATCGGTGAGGAGGCCGAGGAGTTCATTCATCTTATCGTTGGAGGCGGGATAGCCGTACCGGGTCGTGATGACGAAACTCTCGCCGAAGCGCTTGAACTGGATTGCGTATTGACTCGAGACGATCTGGATGCCGTACACCTTTTCGGGGTTGAACCCCTGGAGGAGGTGTTTTCCCGTCCTGGGTGAGTCAACGCCCTTCCAGCGATCCGTTGAGGCGAGAAAGATCGTGAGGGCGGAGAGGATTACCGCTGCGGTGCCCAGGATGATGAGGTGACGGTTCCTGATCATAGGGGTCTCCACACCATGTTTCTCTTCTTCATCGCGCGATAGGCAGACACGATCCCCGCCATGATCAGCACGATGATAGGCGCGAAGAGCATGTATGAGACTTTCAACATGGAAATGAGGGTGTCGACCTCTTGCCGCTTGTCCTCGTTGAGATCCCAGAGCTCCCGTCTCTGCTTGGCGATCCTGCTTTCGATCTCCTTTTTCCTGTTGAGGGCCTCGTTTTTCAGGAGAGGCACCTGCTGGTCAGCCGATTTCCTTTCCAGCAGGGTAAGCTGCTTTTGAGCGTTCGCGATGTCGGACTTCAGGAGCCAGATCTTGTGGCTGTTTGCCGCGTCAAATTTCGCCTCGATATTGTCGATGACCCTGAAGGGGCGTATATACTCCCCCCGCGTCCGGACACCCGCCAGCGTGCCTGTGCCGAGGAGTTCCTCCATCGTGTTGAGAAGCAGGTTGTTGTTACCCCCGGCCAGACCCGTCACCGATGGGCCTCCGCTGTCCAGGAAGAGGTTGCTCACCATGTCCACGTCGCTGTAAACGACGATGGTCGTCATCTCTCTTGATTTGGTCAATCCCTTGACGGTCGTCTCCTGTTTACCCGGCTTTTCGGTTCCCG
>JAPLJU010000159.1 GCA_026388445.1 Deltaproteobacteria bacterium | reverse complement strand
GTTTGTGAGACTCTACACCGCGCGTCCGGAGACGGAGTGGAATGTGCTTTTTTACCGGGTCCTGCAAAGCCGGATCACGGACTGGTATCGACGGAACGCCGTCCGGAAACGGTTCATGGGCTGGCTTGGACCGAGGGCTGGAGAGGACGAACAGGAGGACCCCCTGCAGGGGATCGCCGACACAACCGCCGCGGGCCCGGCCGATCATGTATTTCAGCGGGAATTTACCGATGCCCTGCTGAAGGTCCTCAAGGAGCTGCCCCTTCGTCAGCAGCAGGCCTTTCTGCTCCGGGCCTGGGAGGGGATGGACGTGGCCCAGACGGCCCACGCCATGGGCTGCTCCGATGGTAGCGTGAAGACCCATTATTCCCGGGCCGTTCATTCGTTGAGAATCAAACTGGAGGCTTTTGATCGTGACTGAGAAGATAAGAGAAAAGGGACAGGATGAGCGTCTTTTGGAAAGGGCAAGGGAAGCTCTGGACGAAAGTGTCAAAACCCTCGACATTCGAACGCTTGAGCGGCTTTGGGATGTCCGGCATCGCGCCTTGGAGGCCGCCGATGAACGGCCCGGGTTGCTCCTGCGGTTACCTCGGTGGGTGAAGGTGAGCGGTTTGGCCACGGCCGCTGCAGCCGTCCTGGTCTTCTCCCTCTGGTTCACTTCACCGGGGCATGATTTGACCGTCAAAAATCCAGAAGATTTTGAAATCGTCCTTGCGAAGGATCAGATAGATCTCTATGAGGATCTGGATTTCTACAGCTGGATGGTGGATGACGAAGACAACGCATAAGTTTCTGGCCGTTGTGTTCGTTGCCGTTTTACTCGCCGATGGCGTTTATGCAAAGGAAGCTGCCTCAGCCCCGGAGCCGGAGCTTCTGGAATTCCTCGGTACATTTGAGAAAGACGGCTGCAGCGGTGTAGACCCCTATCTTTCCGGAAAGCCCGGTGCATCGGAAGACAGGACACCTTCCGGCGTTGAGAAGAAAAAGGACCGTCGTTCAAAGAGCAAGGGAAAAATCAGGGAAAAGGAGTCTGTGGATGAATAGACGGGCAGGAATCTTGGTATTTGCGCTCCTGGTCCTGTTCATTGTCATGCCGGCCCGGGCGGCCGCGCAGGGGGCACGCTGGGATCAGATGAAGCCGGAGGAGCGGCAGGTTCTGAAGTCTTTCCAGGACCGCTGGGATCAGCTTCCCCCTGATCGCCAGGATCGTCTGCGAAGGGGAGCGGAGCGATGGCAGCAGATGACGCCCCAGGAGCAAAATGAAACCCGGGATCGTTTCCAGAAGTGGCGGGAACTTCCGCCGGAGAGGCGTAAAGAGATCCGCAATCGCTACGACAATTTCAGGAAACTGCCGACGGAGGATCAGGACCGAATTCGGCAGTCCTACAAAAGATACCGGGAACTTCCGCCGGAGAGGCGTCAGGAGCTTCGCGAAAAATGGCAGCAGATGACACCTCAGGAAAAGCAGGAAACCCGCCAGAGATGGCAAAGGCCTTCCCCTGAAACCGGAAGGGATCGGGGGGATAGAATTCGGGGGTTTCCAAAGCGCTGAGATATCCATCGCAACCATCCCGGGATGGATTTCCCGTTTACGATATAAAAGAGAAAGGGGATCGGCACTGGATGCCGCCCCCCTTTTTTATTGCCGTCAGATCGATACGGGATGCTCAAATGCCCTCCTCACGTTTGCCTTCCGGTGGGTGTCAGGTTGCCCGTGTCGTTTCCGGCGAAAGGATCAGGAAGAATCTGGAGACAACCCTGTCCAGATCGTCGATCTCCACGGATTCATACTCCCGGCGAAAATCCTCCCACAGAGACAAGAGGGTCGTCCGGAGAAGACGAGCTCCCTCCATGTCGCCCGCATGCATCATGAGGTCATTCACAAAGGTCTCCCCGAAACCGGTCATACGGTAGGGCGGTCTCTCTTCTCCCTTGCGCAGGGCGCGGAACAGTCGCCTGGCCTCGTCCATGGAGATTCCCGAGAAAGAGGGTTTCAGGTCGAGCAAGCGGCGGGCCCAGAAATCGAAAAGAAGCCTGGAGTATGTCAGTTCCTCTTCCATGAACAGGGCGTCTTCCAGTGGCGAGACCTCCGAGAGCCTCGAAAAAAGGCGGTCCAGCACCACGAGCCCTTCGAGAACCCTTTCCGTTTGATCGAGTTCTGCGGCATGCTCAAGACTTTTCGTGGGTTCCTCGGATTCGGGTCCCTGGAAAAACATGGGTTTCCTGAGGAGGAGCGCCGCGAGAACCCCGCCTTGATCATCTCCCCAGAACCCCGGCGTGAGCCCGCTTTTTTCGCACCAACTTTTTTTCTTCCATTGCTCGGCCTGCCACCGGAGCTTCAGCGCGTATCCAAAGCCGACCCGGTGGATCGAAAGGAGGGGGTTGGCCATCATCATCCTGCCGGCCCTCATCGCGACATTTTCGCAGAGCCTTTCCATGGCGAGGTTCAGATAACCCGCAGCCTCCCGGCAGGTTTTCACCAGATGATCAGGATCCTCGATCGACAGACCCTGAGCAGCGATCATGGCGTTACAGATGCCGGCAAACTCCAGTCGAATCCTGTCCATGGCAGCAAGGTCTCTTACGGTCGAGAGCCCTTTCTCGAAGAGAGTGCCTTTTTCCGCCTGGTATAGCGGAAGGATGGGGACCAGGGCTCTCATTTCATCCTCGTCCAGGTCGACGGGGGAGGCCCTTTCCTCTCCGTCGGCAGCCAGGGACCGTTCATCCAGCGGGGAGAAGATCTCGAGGGCCTCTTCAAAGGGGAGAAACCCCTGCTCTGCAACTCGTGTACTCCGCAGTCGGTACAGTTCCTCCTCCGATTCTGTGGGAATGATGGTAGGGAGGGCCTGCAGGATGGCCATATACCGAACGGGGTGTTCGCCGGCCATGAGTTTCGTCATCTCCTCGATGAAGGGCCGCAACTCCTCGTTTGAAACCCCGATGTAGATCACCCCGTCGTGCGTGAAGTGGCCTTCGGGAATCTCCGACGTTTCTTCATCCTCCTCCCTCACGAGAACGTCGATATATTTTTTCAGGCAGAAGCCGGCAAATTCATATCCTTCACTCAAAAGCCAGCGGACCGTTCTCTGCCGGTCGGCTTCATAGAGCCTTCTCAGCCAGGCCATGGCTTTCTCTTCATCCAGGTGATCTCTTTCCCAGATCTCCATGTCGAGGATGTGCTGCCACTGGTCGTCGGTGGCCAGGGACAGAAGGGGGAGGGAATCGTCGGCGCCGATCTTTTTGATCAGCCAGAAAAAGTCGCCGAAGGCGAGGTCGCCGACAAGCTTCGCAGGGCTCTCTGACCCCAAGATGCGGTCGAGCAGCTCTTTCCCCGTGAGGGCAGGGTATGCCATGAGCAGGGCATCGCCTGCTGATCTGGCGCGTTCGAGACGGGGCTCTTCCTTTGCAGTTCCGGGTTTGTCCTCAGTCATATCCGATCGGGCCTCAATGTTTATCGATCCTGACCAGTGTTATCTTTCCCGAATGACCGGGGTGTCACAATGCTTCACGATAATATATTTGACCGTCGGCCTTGACATCGGGATGTTGTATGGGGGTACCGCCGGAAAGGGCGGAATTTAAACCGACTGCCAAGGGACATATCTATGCAGCGATATTAATAATCACCTCTGATGATCTTATGTCAAGGCCTTCCAATATCCCAGGCCATAAAAAATCCGATCACGGCACCCGGGGAAACCGCCACCCACCCTTTCGTAAAATAGCGCCGTCAGATTAATGTTCTCATTCTTCCACCCCCTGTGATATAAAAACGGGAATTTTTAAGACAGGATCGTACAAATTTCCCGTACGAGAAAGGAAGATGTTTGTCATGGATAAAAGAGGCGATTACCGGCCGTTGCCGAGCCGGCGGGACCACAACTGTTTCGGTTGCAGCCCCTCCAACCCTCACGGGCTTCACCTGCAATTCTTCGCGGGGGAAGGCTCCGTCGCTACGTGGGTCACGGTCCCGGAGCATCTTTGCGGGTGGGAAAACATCGTACACGGAGGCATCCTGGCCACCATTCTCGACGAGGTGATGGGACGGGCCGTTCTCTACCAGCTCAAGTGCCTCACCATGACGAAGTCAATGGATATCCGGTTCATGAAACCGGCCTATGTGGGGAGGGAATTAAGAGCCGAAGGCAGGGTGACCGGGGTGCTCGGTGAGCGTGAGGCAACGGTGGAGGCTTTCCTTTATAACAGCGAGGAGGAACTCTGCGCGAATTCCACGGGCGTCTTCGCGGTGATCAAGCCCGAGGCGGGCAGAAAGCTCGGTCTTGCCGATGAGGAATTTCTCCGGTGGTTTGAAGACTACGTCAAAGCGTAGGCAGGGACTCGATAGGCCCTGAGAGGGGGCACACAGGGAAATGCCTGATTTCAAAACCGGCAATGAGAAGAAAATCGTCCTCTTCACCTCCGTGACGCATTTTCTGTTTCACTTCTATGAGATTGCCTTCCCGGCCCTCGCGATTCCGCTCATGCTTTCCCTCAAGACGGATTTAAAGGAAGTGCTGGAGCTTGGCTTTCCCATGTACCTCATGTTCGGGGTTTTCGCGCTACCCTGGGGTTTTTTCGCCGACCGGTTCAGCAACCGCACGGCCCTCATCATCTGCTTTTTCGGGACCGCCGCGGGGGCCGTCATGACAGCACTTTCAACGACGCCGGGCAGTATCATGTACTCCCTGGCTGTCGTCGGCATCTTTTCGTGTATCTGTCACCCGGCCGGCATGGGCCTCATCTCCCACGGGGCGAGAAACCGGGGTATGGCCCTCGGCATCTTCAGCGTGGCGGGGACCTTCGGGCTCATCGCGGGACCCTTCCTGGCGGGACTCCTGAACTGGCTCGCAGGGTGGAAGATGGCCTACCTCGCGACCGGCATTTTCGGTCTTCTCTGGGGGATGGCCCTGATACTCGTCAGGATTGACGAGACCCCCCTGGAAGTGCACGAGGGCAATAACGGGCAGGTGGAGGACAACGCGAACCATCCACTCAGGCGGCTTGTCCTTTTCTTCTGGATCGTCACCCTCGGCGGGCTCGTTTACCGGATCAACATCGTGGCGCTACCGGCCCACATGGAATTCAAGGCGCCTTTTCTCTCGCGCGTTTTTCACAGTCTCCAGATCCCCGACATCGCGGCGACAACGACGATGGCCGCCGCACTCCTGACCTCGCTCGTCTACGTCGCGGGGATTTTTGGGCAGCTCTACGGGGGCAGGCTCGCGGACCGGCACGACCTGCGAAGGCTTTATCTTGTCTTCAACGGCCTGTGCCTCCCCCTGGTTATCCTCATTGCCTTTCTGGGTGAGCAGTATCTCGTCGCGGCCGCGGCGGGCTATGTGTTTTTCGCCCTCGGCATCCAGCCCATCGAAAACAGCCTCATTGCCCACTTCACGCCGAGGCAGTGGAGGAGCACCGGCTACGGTTTTGCGGCCATCCTGATCTTCGGGGTGGGGGCCCTGGCCGTTTATCTCGTCGGCTGGGTTTCGGACCACTGGTCGCTGGGTACGGTTTATCTCTTTGCGGGCGGCCTCGTTTTCCTCATCATCGTTCACATCCTGTTCCTCTTGTACGACACGCGCGGCGTTGCCTTGAGGAATGTGGCCAGGCGGTGAGGGTCGCTCTCCCGCCCGCCGGCAACCGGCCGTCATTTGAGCGAACTGCAAAAGGTGGTGATACACGCCGATGTCTGAAGGGTTCATGACACTGCCCGCCATCGTCAAGGTAGGCTTCTCTTTCCTCGGGATTCTCCTGGCGAACCGCGCC
>JAPLJU010000234.1 GCA_026388445.1 Deltaproteobacteria bacterium | reverse complement strand
AAGGTTGCAGGGGAGGGATTTTACCGCGAGGACAATCAGATGGAATTAGGAACCTTTGTCGTTGTCGAACATCGAGGGCATCCCCTGAACCGACTGGTAGGGAAAATTGTTGGAAAAAGGGGGGAGTATGCGCCCGGGGATCTCTGGTGCCTCGTTTTTGTCCTCAACCGGGGGAGAAGTTATCTGATCCCGGAATCGATGCTCAAGGAAAAAGAAGACACGAGTGATTTGAAAAAAAATTTCGTGGTGTCGTGACGTTCCCCCACCCGGCGAAAAAGCGGGCACGGATCCGGCCGCCGGAGAAAAGGAGTTTCTCGTCATGACGCTTCGTGTCTCCGGAGATATGGCGCTGCCGTTCCAGGGACCTCCTCGGTGACCCCATGATGGCGGCCCTTGCAGGCCTGTCCTCGCCTGACTTACCCGGGTACTTTCAAGCAAAACTCATCTTATCGCGCATGCGGGATCCCGCTGAACCAATGCTGCTGTCGATGTCTTGAAGAGGGATAAGTGAAAAAATCAGCTGCGCCCGATAAAACAAATCCGCAGATCCGTCAGATCGATAAAAAATACGCCCGGCTCTTTGAAGAGCTCAGCAAATCGGAGCAGGAAAAAGCAGTCATTCTCGATGCGATGACCGAGCTGGTTTTGTTTTTGGATACGGATTTGAGGGTGATATGGGCCAACAAGGCGATGCATGACTTTTTCAACCTGGGGCCCGGCCAGCTGAACGGGAAGCACTGCTACAAGGCACTGCATAATAGAAACAGGGCATGCAGCATCTGTCCGGCCGAGAAGACTCTCAAGAACGGCGAGCCCCACGAGGTCGTCGATATCTCATCGTACAAGAAGAACTGGGTGTTGCGCAGCTACCCCGTAAGGAATGACAGGGGCGCTCTCACCGGCATCGTCGAGATCGTCACGGACATCACGGAGCGAAGAAGGGCCGAGGAGGCCCTGCGGCAATCGGAGCAGAAGTACCGGGAGCTCTTCGAGAATGCCAACGACATCATTTTCATCCTTGATTTCGACGGGAAGATCCTGTCCGGCAACGCCGCCGTCTCCAGAACCTACGGTTACGAGCCGCAGCAGATGCTGGGGCTCAGCATCGAGAATCTCCTGGACAAAGAGTACCTGCCGGTTGTCCGGGAGCTCATCCGGGACAAGCTCAGCGATATCGACGTGCAGAACCCGCAGGAATTCCTGACCCGCACGAAGAACGGAGAAGCCGTCTGGGTGGAGGTGAATGCCCGGATCATGAGGGAAAACGGCAGGCGGGTTTCCATCCACGGCATTGCCCGAAACATTACGGAGCGCAAGCGGATGGAGGAGGCCTTGAAGAAGAGGGAGCAGGAGCTGGAGGAAAAGTCCCGGAACCTGGAGGATGTGAATACCGCCCTCAAGGTCCTGCTCAAGCGAAGGGAGGATGACAAAACGGAACTCGAAGAGAAGGTCATCTTCAATATGAGAGAGCTGGTACTTCCCTACATTGAGAATCTGAAGATGACCCTCGTCGAGAGTCATCAGATGAATCAGCTGAAAATCCTCGAGCGAAACACCAATGAGATCATCTCCCCGTTCCTGCGCACCCTGTCCTCGAAATACCCCAACCTCACCCCCATGGAAATCAAGATCATCCATTTCATCAAGGAGGGACGGACGACAAAGGAGATCGCGGACCTGTTGAATGCATCTGCAAGGACGGTTGAGGTGCACCGCGACAACATCCGGGAGAAACTCAAGTTGAAAAACAGGAAAGCCAATCTTAAATCGTATCTCCTGGCACTTTAGCCCGATAAGTACTTATATATTATACGTATTATGTGCGTATATTTTCCGTATTGTCATTTAATTAAATAAATGATTCTATTACTCTCCAAAATGAATCTCTCCAGGCAGTTCTTTTCGTGAAAAAAGGATCGGGATAAATCATTAAGAAAGAGGATGAACACTGAATGGAAGCAATAGAAGTTCAAATCGGGAAAAACCTCCGCAGCACCTATATCGGCCTGGGTGGAACTTTTGCCAGTATGATCCACTGCTGCCTCCGGAAGAAGGCGTTGCCGGGTTTTTACGAGAAGGGTCTCATTACGAAAGCTGAGGTGAAAGACGGTAATCTTTTGCGGCTGGTTCTGTCCGGCAAGCGCAAACAGGATAAATTGATGGAAATGATGGAGATCGCATTACCGAATATAGGGGCCTATCCTGATACGGGGAGCAGGGCGGCCTATTTTATAGAGGTG
>JAPLJU010000248.1 GCA_026388445.1 Deltaproteobacteria bacterium | reverse complement strand
AACGGTGACCTGGTCCTCCGCCGAAAGCGGGATGTAGTAATTTCCGTCGGTCAGAACCGAACCGCCTGTACGCTCCACAATCCGCCGGATGAGAGCCCGTTCTTTCTCGGTCAGCAAGACGGGCTTCACCTCGGGGAGGATCGCCGCTGTCTCGGGTGTTCGTGCGGGTTGTTCGGCCTTTTCCTTCTCGGGCGGCAGGATCCGGGGAATGAATATTCTCTGTCCCGGGAAAATGAGGTTGATATCCCGGATGTTCGGGTTTTGTTTTTTGATGTCTTTCAGGGCCCTGAGCAGTTCCTGACCCTTCAAGCAAAGATTCTTCTCAAGAATTCTGGCAAGAGAATCTCCCTTTTTGACTCTGTAGATCTGATATCCCTCCGGCGGTGCAACGACAGGAAGCGTGATCTTCCGGCCCGGCTCAATGACATTGACATTCTTGAGCCCGGGGTTTCGCCGCTTTACCTCCTTCAGCATCCATCCCAGCTCCGCCGGACCTGCCTCCAGTTCGCGACGGAGAATCCCCATGAGGTGGTCGCCTTTTTGAACGACATAAACGGGGCTTTTATCCCGGGCGGAGATGGTTTTTTTCAGGACGAGGTGGGCGGTATCCTCGCGCTCCGCTGCCATGGATGAAGAAAGAAGGATGGCAGTGAGAAAGGCGAATACCAAAAGACAGGTTTCGGCTTTTTGGATTGTCATGCGTATTATCCCCGGCTTTTATCAGGAGAATGAAATTCAAGTTTTCAGGAATTCTGCCAGAGCAGGGGTGAATGGTCAAGATGAAAAAAAGGAAGCCATGGCTTTCGTCAGCCATGGCTTCCCGTGTTCGCGATAATTTTACAGACCGCTTCGGAAGTCGTCTCTCATGAGCTCCCTGGCAATGATCATCCTGCGGATTTCGGAAGTACCCGCCCCGATTTCCCACAGTTTCTGATCCAGGAAATGCCTGGTAACACCGTACTCGGTGCAGTAGCCGTAACCGCCGTGGATCTGGATGGCGTCAAGACCGATCTTTGTTCCCATTTCCCCGGCAAAGAGAAGCGATGCGGCGGCCATGCGATCAAGATCCGTACCTTTTCCACCCCTCTTGTCAGTGAGGGTGTCGCAGTAGGCAGCGGCACTGTAACAAAGCCATCTCGAGGCCTTATAGCCGCAGTACATGTCGGCCAGCTTATTCTGAATGGTCTGGAAGGAAGCAATCGGTTTGCCGAACTGGACTCTCTCCTTGGCGTACTTCAGGGAAAGCTCAAGGCACGACCTTTGTGATCCGAGACTGCAAGCCGTGAGGGTTATTCTCTCGGTGCATAGACCACCGGTCAGGACGGCGACACCCTTGTTCAGCCCGCCGACGAGCTGATCCTCGGGGATCTCCATGTCCTCAAAGGTGAGGAGACCCGTGGGAGAAGTTCTCATACCCCACTTCTTGATCTTTTCGCAGGAGAAGCCCTTGGTCTTCTTTGGATAGAACCAGAAGGAGGAGATGCCGTGAGGGCCTTTTTCGGGGTCCGTCTTCGCGTAAAAGAGCATGAAGTCGGCCACGGGACCGTTGGTGATGAAGATCTTGCTGCCATTGATGATGTAACGGTCACCCTTCTTGACGGCTCGGGTTGTCATGCCCATGGCATCGGAGCCGGCGTTGGGCTCGGTGATGCCCAGGCAGCCTATTAATTCACCCGTGCAGGACTTGGGAAGGACTTGCAGTTTGTGTTTTTCCGATGCATTCCTGCGGAAGTTGTCGAAGGCCAGCGTCTGGCTCGCGCCTACTGTCATGGAAAGGGCGTTGCTGATCCTTGAAATGGTCTCATAAACGAGTGTGGTCTCTACATAGCCCATGGCGGTTCCGCCGTACTTTTCCTCAAAAACGATTCCGTTGACGCCGAGTTTGGCCAGCTCCCGGAAGATATCCTTGGGCATCTCGTCCACCTCGTACGCATGTTCCATCTGTGGTTCCAGCCAGGACATGCCCCACTTATAAACGTTGTCTTCAAGCATTCTCTGTTCTTCGGTGAAAGTAAAGTCTAACGCCATAATTCATCTACCTCCCTTTCTATTTTTATATCCCAAAAAGCGAATTACGTGAATCTTCCGTCTGCTGCAAGGAATGAGTTCAGCCTTTGCGTGGAGCAACTCGCATTGGGTTCTCTATGTTGTTGAAAAGAATAAGGTTCTCATGGGATCACCCGATACAGGGACGGTCTCAGTCTGGCCTGCCTTAATAACTGGAGAGCGACCCGAAAACCCGTGAACATATATAAAATTGAGCGGGGTATGTCAAGGTGAAAAAAGGCTTTTTCCCAAGAATTTAAAGAGAGCTTTTCATGGAGGTTTCTGGTTCCGCGGCCCAAACAGACCGGGCTGTCAGGCGACAGAAATAATTATTAAATCCTTGACCGGAATTTCTTTTTCGTGGTATTTAAGCGCCGCAATATGAGTGAGCCTAGAAATACAATTTTATTGATTTTTTATAAGGTCCTAGGCTGAATCCCTTTAATGAAGACCTGTCCTCACGAGGTGAGGCCATGCGCGAGCGTGAAAAAACCCTGTTACTCGGTATGAGCGGCAGGGTTTTATTTTTTTTGACCCCTGGTCGCTGAGAAGAGATATTGATCATAAATGGGCATTGTACCGAAGGGGGGAGGTGATCTTTTAACGAGATCAGGGATATAGCTTTTATAGATTTTGATGATTATTGAAGAAGGGAGGAGGTTTTATATGATACTTCAAAAACTTGCATCAGCCAGCACACGCTGGAGTACCCGATGGGTACCTGACAGCTGGGTCATCGCTGTCCTTCTGACCATCGTCGCTTACATCCTGGGTCTTATTTTTACAAAATCAACACCCTTCCAGCTTGTTCAATCCTGGGGTCTGGGTTTCTGGGTGCTTTTGTCCTTCGCCATGCAGATGTGCCTCATCATCATGACGGGTTACATCCTGGCGACTACCCCGCTCGTCAGCCGGGGCCTCAATTACCTGGCAGGTCTTCCCAAAAGCCCTAAAGGGGCCATCGCCCTGATGGCCGTCGTCTCCATGGGATTGGCCTGGATCAACTGGGGCTTGAGCATCGTCGGCTCTGCCGTTTTTACTCGTTTCATAGTGAAGAAACAAAAAGGAGTGGACTACAGGCTTCTCGTGGCCACCGCCTACCTGGGCCTGGGAACCTTCTGGCATTCGGGGTTGTCGGCCTCGGCGCCGCTTCTCGTTGCCACGCCCGGACACTTTCTGGTAAAGGATATGGGCATCATCCCGATCACCGAGACGATCTTCCACCCCTTCAACCTCGGTCTGGCAGCCGTTGTCCTGGTCTTTCTCACCATCCTCGGGCCCATGATGCACCCCAAGAAAGGAGATGAGTTCGAAGTTGATCCCAAGCTCGTGGATGAAGCGACCTTCACCGCGCCGGTAAAGCCCACGGGCGCGGCGCTCACACCCGCACTTCGTATGGAGCACTCCCCGGTCATCAACCTGATCGTCGGCATCTCCGGCCTGATCTGGATGGCGTGGTACTTCGGCACGAAAGGCTGGGCGGGGATCAACCTGGACGTCGTGAACTTCATGTTCCTTATGGTGGGCGTGCTGCTGCACTGGACGCCGGCCTCGTTCCTGAAGGCGGCTAACGAGGGTGGATCCTTCATCTGGGGTGTCGCCGTCCAGTTCCCCTTCTATGCCGGTATCTTCGGGATCATCAAGTTCTCGGGCCTCGCCGAAGTCATGTCCGGCTGGTTCACGGCTATTGCCACGAAAGAGACCTATCCCTTCATTGTCATGTGGTATTCTGGCATCCTGAACTACATCGTGCCCTCCGGAGGGTCGAAGTGGGCCATCGAGGCGCCTTACATCATCCAGGCGGCCAAGACCCTCGGTGTCAGCACACCGGTCACGGTCATCGCCTATGCCTGGGGCGACATGGTCACCGACATCATCCAGCCCTTCTGGGCGATTCCGCTCCTGGGCGTGGCCAAGTTGGAGTTCCGAGACATCATGGGATACTGCATGATCTACTTCCTCTTCTACATGGTGGTCATCTCCATCGCGTTCTGGTTCATGCCCTATTTCTTCGGGTATTAAAAAACGCGAAGCATGGACGACAAAAGAGGGGGATTCTTCCCCCTCTTTTTTTATTGGATGGATTAAAGGATGTGATAACCGATGAGGAGGGCGAAGCAGGTGAAAACCACACCACTCCAGAGAAAGGTCATGGCCGTGTAACCCAGGATATCCCTGGCGGTCAGCCCCGCAAGGCCGAGCAGCGGCAAAGCCCAGAAGGGCTGGATCATGTTGGACCACTCGTTTCCCCAGGCCACCATCATGGCCGAGCGCGTGAGGTCTGCGCCGATAAGACTCACCGCCTCGATGGTAATGGGTCCCTGGATGGCCCATTGGCCGCCGCCGGAGGGAACAAAGAAATTGAGGAGGCCCGTGCCAAAAAATTGCATCAGATACGCGGTTTCCGGGGTGGACAGGGCGACAAACCACCGGGCGATGACCGTCGCAAGCCCCGTTCCCATCATCAGCCCCATGATCCCGCCATAAAGCGGAAACTGCAGGGCGATTCCCCCCGCCCCCCGGATGGCCACATTGACTGCGCGGACGTAGTTGATGGGCCTCCCGTGAAGAATGACACCGGTGACAAAGAACAGGAGGATGATGATATTGATGTTGAGGTCAGCCCCTTTTCTTTGGAAATGGAGAAAAAGGCAGGAAAGAACGATTAGGGCGAGCGCAGCGCTGATCATGGGACTGCCGTCGAGTCTTTCAGCCCATGTGGGATGGACCGGCCGTTCCATGGGCATGGGCTTCGCTGTTAGGCTTCTCAGGGCCTCTGGCGATATTTCCCTGACCTCTTGCCCCCGCGGGTGAATGAGGGCTACGAGGATGGGAAGCGTGATGACGAGGGTCATCATGGGTAGCAGGTTGTAGGGCTGAAAGATGGTTTGTGTCAAAGGTACGGAGTGGCCCGTTGCCTGAAAGATGAAGTTCTGGGGATGATCGGAGGTGGCGAGAACCAGTGGAATAAATCCCGATAACCCCTGGTGCCAGCAGATCTGGCCGCTGTATGCCGCCGCGATGAGCAGAGGGAAATCCGACTTTTTCACGCGTTCGGCCACCTCCAAGGCAAGCAGTCCTGCGAAGAAAAGACCGAAGGCCCAGTTGATGATGGATCCCACGCAGGCGACAAACATGACCAGCATGGCCCCCTTCACCGGTGTGTCCCCTCTCCCTGCGATCCACTGAAGCAGCCTTTTGGCAGGGGCCGTGAGCGCAAGGGCGTGTCCGGTAATGAGGACGAGGATGACCTGCATGGCGAAGGTGAGGATGTTGAAAAGGCCCGCCGTCCAGCTCGAGAGAATCACCGCCGGGCTGGCCCCTGCGAGGACAAAAGCGAGGATCATCGTGAGGAGGGTCAAAAGAATGGCAAAGACGAATGTGCCGGGCAGGTAGTTCCGCATGAGATGGGCAAAAAGAGAAGCCATTTTCCTGAGCATCTCAACACCGAGTGATAAGGTTTCTGGCAGAAGGATCTGATATCTGAAGCCGTGAATGCGTTTTCTTTAACCCAGGTTGTGTCGTACGGGCCAGATAAAAAAAGTGTTTTGAGGCCAACGGTCGTGAGAAGGGGGTCGTAAGCCGGTACCCGGATCGAAGAGTTTCTCTGTCCGTATGGATGTGTTATTGCACAGGCAGGACGAATCCACATTTCGGGTTGAAAGATTGCGCTTTACTGTTATAATACGCGAAATTTCTTAAAGCTCTCGAGAAGAAAGAAAGTAAAAAGTTACAGGATAGCTGTGAAAACCCCCGACCCGGCGTTTCTCAAAAACCTGCAGAACCAGATTGAGAAGAAGCTCAAGGAACAGGAGATTTCTTTCCTGGAATACTGGAAACAGCACCTGGACAGGATCGCCGCCATGAGGCCGGAAGGGATTGCCGCGCTCCAGCTGGAGATCAAAAAGGTCTCTGAAATGATGGCCAATCGGGTTAAGATTCTGAAGAAGCAATAACCCAAAGGAATGTAATGAAGGATATTGTCAATTTTCTCTTTGAAGTCGGCATGCTGAATAAAACACCGCGTACGGGTTTTCAGTTTCTCGGCTCCGGTCAGGAAAACGTGGCGGAGCATATCCTGAGGACCATTTTCATCGGCTACACCCTCTGCAAGCTCGAAAAGGGTGCAGACGAGCTGAAGGTCCTGAGGATGTGTCTCGTCCACGACCTGCCCGAGGCGAGAACGGGCGACATGAACTATGTAAGCAAAAAGTACGTCAGCGTGGACGAGGAGAAGGCCGTCCGGGAGCTCACGGAGACACTTTTTTTCGGCGGTGAGATAGAGGCCCTCATCGATGAATTCAACGGGATGAAGACCAGAGAGTCGCTCATCGTTCACGATGCCGATCAGCTCGCCCTGATCCTGCAACTCAAGGA
>JAPLJU010000285.1 GCA_026388445.1 Deltaproteobacteria bacterium | reverse complement strand
TCCGGGACAAAGTGGTTGGCATGTTGCCCTACGGATTGCAGAAAAGGGTCGAATTGGCCAGGGCCTTGGCTTTGAATCCCAAAATCATCCTGCTGGATGAGCCCTTAGCGGGTCTCAACCTGGAGGAGGTGGAGGACATGGCCCGCTTCCTTCTGGATATCAACGAAGATGAGCGCTGGCAGACGACTTGTGTCCTCGTGGAACACGATATGGGGGTCGTCATGGACATCTCTCATCGGGTCATGGCTCTCAACTTCGGCGAGAAAATCGCCGAAGGCACTCCCGCCGAGGTATCACATGGCAGCAATACTACGACCAGGTCCGGAATATTGCCCTTGGTTTGGTGCGTCTCGGTCTGGAACGCGGAGACAAAGTGGCCATGATCGGCGACAACCGCCCCGAGGCTCTTTGGACGGAAATGGCAACCCTGTGCGTCGGCGGGGTGGGGGTGTGGCTTTTCCAAGATTCCCTGATCGATGAAGTTCGGTACATCGTCGACCATGCGGATGCCAAACTACTCGTAGGTGAAGGGCAAGAGGAAGTGGACAAAGGTCTTACAATCAAAGACCAGTGCCCAAAGCTGAAAAAACTGATCTGGGATGATCCCAAGGGGATGAGACCGTACCAGGACCCAATTCTCATCAGCCTCAAGGAGGTCATGAAGCAGGGGGAAGATCTTGCCCGCCAAGAGCCCGGTCTTTTTGAAGACCTGATAAGCCAAGGAAAAGGGGATGACGTCTGTCTTCTCTTTTACACCTCCGGCACCACCGCGCTGCCGAAGGGCGCTCTTCTCACCCACTACAATATGCTTACCATGGGCCGCAATCTGATGCGCGTGGATCCTTACTATGAAACGGACGATTTTGTCTCCTACCTCCCTTTTGCCTGGATTGGCGAACAGATGATGTCTCTTTCCTGCGGCCTGCAGGCAGGATTTACGATCAATTTTCCCGAAGGACCGGAAACCGCCCAGGAAAATATCCGGGAAATCGGCCCTCACGTCATGTTCGCTCCCCCGCGGATTTATGAACAGATGGTCCGCAACGTGCAGGTCAAATATTTGGATGCCACCTGGCTGAAACGAAAATCCTACGAACTGGCGATGAAGTTCGGGTATCGGGCCGCCGAGTTCAAATTTTCGCGGAAACCCATCCCCTGGTATTGGCGCGGACTCAATACCCTTGCCTATCTATGGGTGAATAAGAAACTGCGGGATCACTTAGGATTGTCTCGCATTCGCTACAGCTATACCGGGGGGGCGGCCATGGGGCCCGATCACTTTCGATTTTTCCATGCCCTCGGAGTAAACCTGAAACAGATCTACGGGCAGACCGAGATCGCCGGGATCTCGGTCCTCCACCGGGATGACGACATCAAATTCGATACCGTTGGGAAAGCCATCCCCGAAACCGAAATCCAGGTCAATTCCGAAGGCGAAATCCTCGCTCAGAGCCCCTCCGTCTTTCAAGGCTACTACAAGATGCCGGAGGAAACCGCCAAGGCTCTCCGTGACGGGTGGCTTCATTCCGGTGATACCGGCTTCCTTGACGGCGACGGCCACTTGGTGGTCTTCGACCGGACGAAAGACGTCATGATCCTGAACGACGGAACCAAGT
>JAPLJU010000099.1 GCA_026388445.1 Deltaproteobacteria bacterium | reverse complement strand
ATATGAACTCGCAGAGCCGGCGGTTGTCGTCAATGGCCCCCGTTCCTGAACGCCCCCCCACATACAGCTCAAAGCCGGGGATGCAGAAGGTATTCTGCACATCCACGGGGAGGAGGCAGATCCTGTATTGGTCTTCGATCGAGGGCCTGATGGCGTGCTCCCGCGTCCACCTTTCAGCGTCGAAAGCCCGCTCCTGGTAGGGGACCCTCCAGACTTCAGCCACCTTCTCGGGTCTGTAATGGGGCGGAATCGGCCATTCTCTGAACGGCATGGTTTTCAGCCCTCCGGGTCTAATATTCAGGATCCTGTGTGTGTCAAGAGACGCATGAAATCAAAGCATCTTTTCTGCAAAAAATCAATCGTGAGAAGGGAAACAAGAAAAACCGGGCAGGGATCACCTCTGTCCGGAGAGATGGACAGATAAAAACACTTTGTTTTCAAAGTCGTAGAACATTATTTCCGTTTCTTCCCCGAAGATTTAGTCATCCCCGACTTCCCCCCCGGGAGATTTAAAAAAACCCTCAATATTCTTCCGAAATTTCCGAATGATAGGGGTGATGGACCCGCGTTTCCCCGGGAGGGGATGATCGTCTGTCTTTTCAGGCAGAGCGCTCTGGAGATGCACGATGGACATCTTTACACAGATTTCGATCCTTGTGACGCTCATCACGATCGCGGTGGCGAATGTGTATTACTCGAAGTTCGGCCTTCGGGGACGAATGATCCTCAGGGCGGTTCTTCCCCTGATGACCTTCATCGTTACCATTCAAGCCCTCAATGCCTACCACCGCCCGACTTCCACAGTGAATGGGAAGCAGCCGGCCATCGTTAAAAAAAGTGTCGAGGCTCCCCGATCACCTGAAGCGGCGTCGCAGGAAAAATCCGCCCTGGAAGCGGCCCCTGCCTCCGTCGGGAACGTCACCGGGGGCACACAGGACGTTTCGTCCATTTACAAGCAAATCGGTCCATCCGTGGTGGTCATCCAGAGATACGATGAGAAAAAACAGAAAACGGGGATCGGCACCGGTTTCTTTGTGAGCAGCGGCGGCAATGTGGTGACCAATCATCATGTCCTCAGGGGGGCCGTCTCTGCTGATATCAGAGTGCCCTCGGGGAAGGTCTATCCGATCCGGGAGGTCCTGGCAGAAGATCCGGAAAATGACCTCATCATGGTTTCGGTCCAGATCCCGCCCTATGAGGTACAGCCTCTTTCCGTTCGAACGTCCCTTCCCGCCATCGGGGAACGGGTCGTGGTGATCGGAAGCCCCATGGGTCTCGACCAGACGGTCTCGGACGGAATCGTTTCCGCGGTCCGTGAGATACAGGGATCGAGAAAAGTCATCCAGATCACGGCACCCATATCGCCCGGCTCCAGCGGGAGCCCGGTCGTCAGCATGAAGGGGGATGTGGTCGCCGTGGCCTGTGCCCTCCTGGCCAACGGGCAGAATCTGAACTTTGGCATCCCATCGGAACGCGTTTCGAGTCTCTCGCCGGCGAATGGATATCCCCTCGCGCGGATGTCCAGGGCCGGTTCTCCCTTTACAGGAAACTACGATGAGGAGATGAGAAGCAGGGTCGAAGAGGCGAGGAAAAAAGCGGAAGAAGAGCGCGTCAAGGCCGTTGAGGAAAAACGCCGGGCCAGGGAGCAGACGATCAACGAGGCGAATGATCACATCAGACAGGCCAGCCATCACATGAGTTTCAGCCGATATCTCGATGCCTTTTATTCTTATGAAAAAGCTCTCCAGCTCTGCCGCCAGCTCGACGATGTGAGAGGCATGGCCTTCTGCGTCGAGAGCATGGGTATTGCCATGGAGAAGTACGGACGCCATGACATTGCCCAGGATTACTACCGGCAGGCGGCAGCCCTCCGTTCGCAGAGGATTGGGACAGCATCCCAGTAAACCTCCCGAATCCGTCATGAAGAACATGCTTCTGGAGAAAGTGGACTATAAGTTCGACCGGACTTATTTCGGTACGTGGCGTCGCTATGTCTACGAGACGGGCGCACGATTCGCCGAGTTCAGGTCTCATGACGGGCTCCTGGGCCTTCCCTTCATTCATTACACCGCGGGGATCTGTCCGGAGACGGGGAAGCGCGTTGTTGCGAAGGGCATCATCGCCGTGGGAAGAAAGGCGGTCGGTGTTATCGCCATCGGTCAGGCTGCGGCAGGACTTCTGGCCCTGGGCCAACTTGCGGTCGGTGCCGTCGCACTCGGGCAGGCCGCGATCGGGGTCGCTGCGATCGGACAGCTTGCCATCGCGATACTCTTCGGGTTGGGGCAGGTGACGACAGGCTATGTTGCCATCGGGCAGTTCGCCCTGGGTTATTACGCGCTCGCTCAGTTCGGGTTTGGCGAACATGTCTTGAGCGCCCAGGCTGCCGACCCTGAGGCCGTTGAATTTTTCAAAAGGGTCTTCGACAGGTTCAAAGGTTTACTCGGGCTGTAGAAACGCGCTTGACATCGATGAGTGGCCTAGCTCTGAAAGGCGGTTAGTCAGCGAAACGATCACAACGCATCGTCGGCATAACGGGACCTTCAGGGGCGAGAAAAAAATAGCAGGGTTGCAAAACCCTGCTATTTTTTTATGAGCGTCGCGGAGATGCTCCGCGCGTGGCGATAGCCGCTTTCCTATTTCTTCATGGATTTCTGGAAAATGGCCTCGGTCTTCTTTGCATTGTCCTCCGCCATTTTCGCAGCTGCATCGGCTCTAGCCGCTGCGTTATCCGCCTTTGTGGCTGCCTGGGATATTCTCTCGGCATCCCTCGCACTGTCCATCCTCGCGGACTGTGCGGCGGCTCTTGCGGCCTGGGCTTCCTGCAGCGCCTGATCCGCCTTCAGGCTGACCGCGTTGACCTGTGCCTGCAGCTTCTCCAGGTCGCCCGTTGTGGCGCATCCCGAGAACATGAATACCAGGCCCAGCAGAATTGCCATCATGAACAGACCTACGTGTTTTCTCTTCATTGCGTGATCACCTCCTTCAAATCATTTTCGTTATTGTAACAGAGAATCTAAAAATCTCAAGCTATCGTTTATCATCTTTTATCATCTTTCTTCGGGAGGGTGCCCACAGCAACGGGGAGGCCGTTCTGTTCTTCAAGGGCCTTCTTGACTTTCTGTATGGACACGTCGTCTCGGAGGCCTATTTTGTCGAGGAGCATCATCGTGTGCTCCTCCATGTCATCAATTCTACCGTAGAGATCCGGGTGAACCTCGATGTAGATCTGTTCCTTCCAGAAACCGAACTTGACCGGTTCGTATATGATCTCGACATAAGTCCCGATGGGCACCTCTTTATACAGCCGGCTGATGTGTTCGGGGTAGAGACGGATGCAGCCGCCGCTGACGGAACGCCCGATGCTCCAGGCATTGTTCGTCCCGTGAATGCCGTATTTGCGGTTCGAAAGGCCGATCCAGTATTTTCCCAGCGGGTTGTCCGGGCCCGGGGGCATGATTTCGTATCCGTATTTTTCCCGGCGATCCGGGGGGACTTTCCACTCCGGATCCACGTCGCGTCTGGCAACACGATAGGTACCGAGCGGGGTCTCGGTTTCCAGATCCCCGATACCCACGGGGTATGTTCTGACCATCTTGGTTTTCCGGGAGAAGCGATAGAGCCTCAGCTCCGGAATGTTCACGACGATTCCCTGGTGCTTTGTGGGCGGTAGAACCCAGAACGTCGGGATGGTCAACCTCGTACCCGCTTTTGGGATCCAGGGTTCGATCCCTGGATAGAGGGTCTCAATCTCATGAAATCCCAGGCCGTGGATCCTTGCCACATCGAGAAGGGTCTCTTTGGGTTTAATCGTGTGTTGCCTGAGCGCGCCGATGACGGTTTTCGCCTGTGACCTATCTTCTTTCGTTGCGGCGAGGTGGTATTGATAGCTCCTGGCTGCGGCGCTCCCCGCAGTCACAGACACCACCAGGAAGGCCAGGCCACAAATAAGGATTTTTTTTGACGGGTTCAGATTGATATCGAGGCCCTCTCTTTCATGGCATCCATACGGGGGACGGGCTCCCTTAAGACCTTTAGAACAAAACGCCTCTTTTCACTAATAAAAAAAACAATTTTTTGTCAAATTGAAAAATGGTAATAAGAATAAAAAAGATCGCCAAGACTTTCGCAGGGGCAGGTGTTTATGACCATCAGAGGCGTGTTATGGACCGGTCGCGTTTGGGCCTGGGTTGTCCTGTGCCTCGCGGCGGGCTGTGTTCATTTCGGGGAGCGGCCATCGTCCATAGATGTAATCACCCAAGCGCCTCCATCAAGGGAGGCCCTGGCCAATGCCGAGTATCTGTCCGAGTTTGCATCCGGCGGAAAGGCACGGCTGAAAGACGGCAGCTACCGGGAGAAAGCATCACCGGAATCGGCCATCGATATTGTGATTACGCTTTCCGACCAATACGCCTGCGGCGACCTCGACGCGGATGGGTCGGAAGATGCGGCCGTCATTCTGATCGTTCAATCCGGCGGCAGCGGCACTTTTTATTATCTCTGCGCTGTTCTCAATGAGGATGGAGTCCCCGTGAACGTGGCCACCCTTTTTCTCGGCGATCGGATACAGGTCAGAGGTCTTTCTATCCGGTCCGCTCAGATTGAGATTGACATGCTGGTCCAGGGGC
>JAPLJU010000289.1 GCA_026388445.1 Deltaproteobacteria bacterium | reverse complement strand
TGATCGGCCTTCCCACGGAAGGGAGGGAGGAAGTGGAAAAGACCATGAAGATGATTCTCTCTCTTCCCATGGATTACGCTCACATCGCCACCTTCACGCCCTACCCGGGGACGGCCATTTATCGCGAGGCACTCGAAAGCGGTTTTTATGACAGTGATTACTGGCGGGAGTTCGCCCGGGCTCCCGACCCCCGTTTTTCCCCGCGTTACTGGAATGAGCATTTCACGGACGCGCAGTTGCTGGATCTCCTGAAGGAGGCCTACTATCGATTTTACTCCAGGCCGGGCTATATGCTGCGGAGGCTTTTCAAGGTTCGCTCTCCCGGTGAATTCTTCCGAAAGACATCCCTGGGTGTTAAACTCCTGAGGGAGGTTTCGTACCTCAGATGAAAAAAACTCGAATTGTTTTTCTGTGTCTCTTCGTCGCTTCCCTCCTCGCCCATTTAGGCCTGGTTCAGGTCAAAGGAATCCAGTTAACGAAGGATTTCCAGACCATCTATGACCCACTGGCCAGACAGGTTGTCGCCTGGATCCATGGGGGGGCGGATTTTCCGACAATACACAGAGCCGTCGAATTCTTTCATCTCAACTACGTCTTTTTCGTAGCGGCCGTATATTTTCTCTTCGGTATTGGAAATTACGTGGCCCTGATCTCCCTTCAGATCATCCTCTCATCTTTTTCGTGCCTCGTGATTTTCGACGTCCTCAGGAAGCATCTGTCTTTCCGGTGGATTGCCCTTGGAGCTGCGGCGGTGACAATCCTTTTTTTTGACAGCATGTTTCTAAACACGGCCGGATCCCCGGAGAGCCTGTATCGCAGTCTCCTTATCTTTGCATTTTTCCCGATCGTTCATCTATACCTGAAGAAACGGTACACTGCTTTTTTCGCCGTCGCGGCCGTTGCGTTTCTCGTTTTGCTCTTCATACGAATCGAGACGGTTTTTCTATTTATCCCGGTCTACGCCCTTTCCCTGAGCATTATCTCTGAAAAACTCGGCGTGAAGGATCTCTCACCGGCGAGAGCAGCCGTTACCGTCGTCCTCCTCGTGGTCACGATTTCCCTTCTCGCAAAAACACATATGTTCAGCCACGAAATTTTTGCGGCCGACAGGGATTATTTTGTCAGAGGCATCGTGGTTGCAGATCTTGGACCTGCCGGAAAGATCGAACCCTTTGATGTATCCCGGGCGGACAGCGTGACCTATGTCCTGGAGCGGGGTTCGAGATTATTCCTTTTGAGGATCACTCAGTTCCTGAATATTCTACCCCCTTCCTGGTCTGCGGGACACAAGATCTATTACGCCGCGCACATGGTGCCGCTCTATATTCTTGCCCTTTTCGGTGTGGTGGGGACGTGGCAGCGAAGGGACTTTGCATTTTTCATGGTAACGTTCTTTTATGTCACTGCCATGATCACCCACGGCCTGACAAGGGTGGATGCGGCCCACAGGACCAATTTCATTTCCATCGTCTTTTTGATCATGCTCGCCGGGTATGGCCTCAATTACCTTTTCGAAAAATGCCGGAAAAGAGATCCGGGCCCGGCTTTTAAGTGAGACACCCGCATGCCACAGCAAGTGCCGCCCCCCTCATTGCATGTCCGCCGGGGAATTCAGTCCCGGATCGTCCGGCCGCATATCAACCTCTCCGTCATCGCCAACTGCCCCCTTTTTATATTTATAAGTAATTGAATATACGAAGAAATATGTTTACAGTCTGGTATGTTTCTTGCTTTTTTATAAACCGCCTTTTCCTGAAGGGGGAGGAAAGGTCTGCCCTGCGCGGCGATTGAGGGATGATACGCTACAGACGTCATGGATATAAAACCGATAACCAGATGATGGAGCAAAAACATTGAAGACGAAGAAAGCGAAAAAAGCGCTCATTACCGGGATCACAGGCCAGGATGGAAGCTACCTGGCGGAATTTCTCCTGGATAAGGGATACGAGGTGCACGGGATTGTCCGACGGGTCGCCCTCGAGCATCCCCAGGCGCGTATGTGGCGGATCCGCCATCTTGTGGACCGGGTCCAGTTGCACAGCGCCTCCATGGAAAGTTATGCATCCCTCTTCGACATTGTCTGCACCGTCAAACCCGATGAGTGTTACCATCTCGCGGCCCAGAGCTTTGTTTCCTACTCCTTCGAGGATGAGTTCTCGACGATCAATACGAATCTCAACGGGACCCATTACATGCTGTCGGCCGTCAAGAGGCAGGCCCCGAAATGCAGGTTCTACTTCGCGGCCTCCAGCGAGATGTTCGGGCATGTGAAAGAGACACCCCAGAAAGAGACGACCCCTTTTCACCCCCGATCCCCTTATGGGATATCAAAATTGGCCGGCTTTGAGCTGACGAGGAATTACCGGGAGGCTTACGGCCTTTTTGCCCTGTCTGGGATTCTGTTCAATCACGAATCTCCCCGGCGGGGCGCGGAGTTTGTCACGAGAAAGATTACCTCCAGCGCCGCCAGGATCAAGCTCGGCCTCGAACAGGAAATACGGCTCGGGAATCTGGATGCAAAGAGAGACTGGGGACATTCGCGCGATTATGTGAGGGCCATGTGGCTCATGCTTCAGCAGGACGAGCCCGATGATTATGTTGTCGCCACCGGTGAATCCCATTCCGTTGGGGAGTTTCTGGAAGCCGCTTTCAGGTACGTCAATCTGGACTACAGGAAGTACCTGGTGATCGACAAGGGTCTCTACCGGCCCTCGGAGGTCGTCACGCTACAGGGTGACTACTCTAAGGCGAGGAAGAAGTTGAACTGGCGGCCCAAGGTGACCTTCCAGGACCTTGTGGAAGAGATGGTGGAGAGCGATCTCGAATGGTACTCTCGTTACAGGGGTGATGTTTTTATGGCCGGCCTGGAAAGTCGCGAAAGTATCCCCGAGCCCGGTCGGGCGGAACCTTCATTACGGAATCCACGCATCTCATGATGGCGAAGAAAAGGTCAAGCAGTTGAGCATGAACGTTCTGTTCGTTTCCGATGTCTCAATCAAAAATGTGATCGGCGGGGGCGAAAGGGTCCTCTACGAAAAGAGCACAGGATTGAGAAAAAGAGGCCACGCCGTTCACGTCTTCACCCGGAGGCTGCCCGTTCATGTCACTGATCATGAGAGCATCGACGGCGTCGAGGAGTGGCGCTATAGCGTGGATACCTCGAACGGCCTTTCCTTCTTCCGCTCGACGATTGTGAACGGAAAAAAACTATTTGATTTCCTGGAGGGACGTTACGCTTTTCAATTCATAAATTTTCATCAGCCTTTTTCAGCCTTCTCTGTCCTTCGCTCGCCGCTCAGCAGGAGTATCAAAAAGATTTATACCTGCCATTCCCTCTCGTTCGAGGAATACCGTTCGAGAAACAAGGTGCCCCCTGGTTTCATAGGCAAAATGGGTTATCTCCTGAACGTCCAGATGAGAAAATATATCGAAGGCCGCTGTCTTCGCGACGTCCAGCGGATAACCGTCGAGAGCCTCTTCACCCGGGAGAAATTGCGGCACTCCTACGGGATTTCTCCGCAGAAGGTAACCATTGTTCCCGGTGGCGTCGATCTTAAGCGGTTCAGTAATTCCGGTGACAAAGCAGCCATACGGCAGCGCCTCAATATCTCTGCAGATCGATTTGTGCTTTTTACTGTTCGCAACCTCGTCGCACGGATGGGTCTTGACAATCTGATTCATGCGATGAGGGATGTGATCAAAGGTTGCCACGATGTCTTACTGGTCGTCGGGGGAGAGGGACCACTCAGAGAAGAACTCCTGTCCCTCGTGATGGAAATGAACCTTGAAAAGTATGTCTCTCTGGTAGGTTTCATTCCGGAAGACGATCTTCCGGATTACTATCGAATGGCGGATATCTTTGTGTTGCCGACGCTGGAACTGGAAGGTTTCGGTCTCGTTACCCTGGAGGCCATGGCTTCTGCAGTCCCCGTACTGGGGACACCCGTCGGGGGGACCGTGGAGATTCTGAGCCG
>JAPLJU010000224.1 GCA_026388445.1 Deltaproteobacteria bacterium | reverse complement strand
ATGCCATGCTGGAGGCGGGTGACCGGGTGCTCGTCGGGGTTTCCGGCGGCATGGACAGCCTGGTTCTCCTCGATCTTCTGAACACCCCCCATGTCTTCATCCCTCTGAATATTTCTCTCGTGGCGGTCACCATCGATCTCGGCTTCGACAGGGCCGACGGGGATTTCGAGAGGCTGAAAGGTCACCTGGAGCAGGGGGGGTATGAATACGTCATGGAGAGAACGGACATCGGGCCCCTGTCTCACAGCGATTACAACAAAAAGAATCCCTGTTTCCTCTGCTCGAGGCTCCGGAGAAAAAGGCTCTTTGAGCTCGCCGCTGAATTGGGCTGCAACAAGATTGCCCTGGCCCACCACAAGGATGATATCATCGAGACCCTGCTTCTCAATATCTTCTACTCAAGGGAGATCTCGACCATGATGCCAAAGCAGTCCGTCTTCGGGGGAAAACTGCACATCATCCGCCCCCTGGCCTACGTCCGGGAGCCCCTCATCAAGCGGTACGGAAAAGAACGCGCCTTTCCCGTCATCGAAAACCGCTGCCCGACGAGCGGGAACTCGAGGCGCAGTTACATCAAGAAGCTTCTCGATACCATGGAGAAAGACAACCGGAAAGTCCGTGAGAATATATTCAAGGCCATGAAGCATGTGAAGCTTGACTACCTGCTTCGCTCAATGGATTAACGGGGGAGGGCAATGACGAAGAAAGAGACGGGCATGAAAATCCTCGGGCAGAACAAGCAGGCCCGCCTGCATTATGAAATCAGCGAGACCTACGAGGCCGGGATCGCCCTCGTGGGCACCGAGGTCAAGGCCCTCCGGGAGGGGAAGTGCAACCTCTCCGACAGCTATGCCGTGATCAATGAAGGCGAGGCTTTTCTCCACGACATGCACATCAGCCCTTACTCGCACGGCAATATCATGAACCACGACCCCCTCCGGGTTCGAAAGCTTCTTCTGCACCGAGGGGAGCTCAAGCGCCTTTACGGAAAAACGCGCGAGAGGGGGCTTACGATCATACCCTTAAGAGTTTACTTTAAGAGCGGCAAGATCAAGGTGGAGCTCGGCGTCGGGCGTGGAAGGAAGCTCTACGACAAGCGACAGGAGCTCAGACGTAGAACGGACAAGCGGGAGATTGAGAGGGCCTTCCGGGGTAAAATAAAGGGTTACTAAATTGGTGTAAGTGTTTAATAATAAATGATATTATTTCATTACTAAAATCACGACCCTATGCGGTCTTGCCCTATAGGCTTCATCACAGCGTAATCCTTTCATTACAGCTTATTGACTTCACAGCCGATAATCATTATACTTTATGTGTGGTTGTTTAAAGTTCTTTGAAAATTGGGGGCGCCACGGTTTCGACGGGGACATTTGAAGTTGCAGTGGCATACCGAGGTTCCTACAGGCCTCGTTAAACAGGTAGGACAACATAAGCGCAAACGATAACGTTTACGCCCAGGCTGCTTAAGTAGCCCGTCCTCCTGACTACTCCTGCCGTGTCAGGAAGGGCGCAAGAAAGGCGGGATAGCCGATGCCTTTTTCCCGCTGGGGCAAAGGCGAAACAACAAACGGGATAGTCGCTGGGAGATCCTGCCCCTGGGAGCTTTCAGCGGCGAAATTTAAAACAGAGGCTATGTATGTAGAAGCTGTAGCGGAAGGTTTCCGGACGCGGGTTCGACTCCCGCCGCCTCCACCAAGACCTAATCCAACATAGTCCAAAGAAGTCCAAAAACCCGTTAGAAATAACGGGTTTTTTGTTGACATCCGTCCGACGGTGTGCTATGCGGTTCATTAAAATCCGGTCAATTTAGGTACCTAATTTCAGGTAAGAGGTACCCAAACAATTTTGCGGGTACCCAAAAAGGAGGTTCCATCATGCCGAAACGAATCATTCCTTTAAGCGACATGAAGGTTCAAAAAGCCAAATCGAAGGACAAACCAATTTCGTTATTTGACGGCGGTGGTTTATATCTTCTGATAACTCCTTCCGGTGGTAAGTTGTGGCGGTTTAAATATCGTTTCAATAATAAAGAGAAGAAACTTGCTTTTGGATCATACCCGGAAATTAGTCTGCAAGATGCGCGTCAAAAACGTGAAGATGCTCGGAGGCTTCTGGCAAATGACGTTGATCCAGATGCCGTTCGTAAAGCCCAGAAGCAAGCAAAAACCGAGAAAACGGAGACATTCGAGGTCATTGCCCGGGAATGGCATACGAAATTCACCCCGACATGGACGCCGGGACATGCCACCACGATTATGAGCCGGTTGGAACGTGATCTATTCCCTTGGATCGGCAAACGCCCGATCAATCAAATCAAAGCGCCTGAATTGCTTGCTGTCCTTCGCCGGGTAGAAAGCCGGGGGGCTCTTGAATCGGCGCACCGAATCAGGACTATTGCTGGGCAGGTTTTTCGATACGCTGTTGCCACGGGAAGGGCAGAGCGTGACCCTGCGGCCGATCTTAAAGGAGCGTTGCCACAACCAGGAGAAAAGCACCATGCTGCGATCACGGACCCCAAAGAAGTTGCGCCACTTCTCCGGGCCATAGACGGCTATCATGGGCATTTGGTCGTCAGATGCGCTTTGAGGCTTGCACCCTTGTTTTTTGTCCGTCCTGGTGAACTGAGACATGCGGAGTGGGCGGAATTTGATCTGGATGAAACCGTTTGGAACATACCGGCTCACAAAATGAAGATGAAGCAATCCCATATCGTTCCTCTGTGCCGCCAGGCTGTGGAGATCCTGAAGGAACTGCAGGCGTTCACCGGGGCGTCCCGGTATGTATTTCCCTCCGGGCGGTCCTTTTCGCGGCCCATGAGCGAAAATGCCATCATCGCAGTGCTCCGAAGTTTGGGGTACGAGAAGGGCACCATGACCGGTCATGGTTTCCGGGCAATGGCGCGAACGATTCTCGATGAGGTTTTACAGATAAGGACGGATTACATTGAACATCAGCTGGCCCACGCGGTGAGAGATCCGAACGGCAGGGCTTACAATCGGACAGCACACTTGGCCGAAAGGCGAAAAATGATGCAAACATGGGCAGATTATCTGGACGGGCTGAAATCTGGGGCAATAGTGATCCCGTTTAAGATAGCATAAGCCTGATACCGGCTAGGCGAAGCGACGCTGCTGAATGGCCGGGGAGGTGAAAAATCGTCGTCCAATACATATTTCGGAAATCCTGTCAAGTAAAAATTCTATTAAAAACCCCGTCGAAACCCCCCAAAAACCCCGTCGAAATCGCGCGAAACAGTTTTTTTGAAAAAAACCCGTGTTAGCATTTGTGCATGTCATGCAAAGTGGTTCGCAGGACCGTTAAAAAAACCATTTCAGAGTGAGGAAGGAAATGAAGGCAAAAGAAACTACAGAAAGCTTCAAAGATGAACGAATGACTGGACTACTGCGTTTGCCTCAGGTTCTTAAGCTAGTGCCTGTATCCGCATCTACCTGGTGGACCGGCTGCCGTGACGGGCGCTTTCCCAAGCCGGTATATCTGTCGAAGCGGGTGACTGCGTGGAAGGCAAGCGATATTCAGCGCGTGATTGCTGGCGAGAACAATTTTTAATTCTCCCCGGAAGAATGATGCTCGTCATAAGGTACACAGCCCAGAAGGGAAACATGTGGCAGCCAGACCGATCCATTTTCGAGGATTTTGCGCACCCTTTCGTTCGCGGGCGAATGCCCGCGAAAAGGGAGATTACAGACTATGCCTCGTGCATCATTATGAGCGGAAAGCTTTTATGCGTGGTGCGAATGACCAAGCGAAAGGCATGTCGCGGGAGAGCGGGCTGTTTGTTTTCGCATTTCTACAAAGTGAATCATAACAACCATCAACGGGCATCCCCATGGGTGCGGGTCCTTGGAAGTCCAAATAAATGTCAGGGGTCGCGGCAACCCGGAAATCGGGTCCGGGCGAATTGAAAAACCTGCAAGACTTTAGGACTTTGTGAAGAACGCATGGCAACCGAACAGGAAATCGAGTGCCCTTCGTGCCAAGGGAAGGGCTTAACGAAATTCGGAAAGACCACAGCCGGACGGCAAAAATATCGCTGTGCGGCCTGCGGTCGCCAATTTGTCGCGGGATCTTCCCACCTCTTGAAGCCCGAGACGAAGGAAATCGTGATGAACTTGCTTTCGTCTAAGGTTTCACCGGTCCAGATCAAGGCGGCGATTCCTTCAGTGTCACTACGTTGGATTTATGAACTAAGGCGGCGGGCGAGGCATGACCGACAAGACTGACGATGATATCCGAAAGCAGGTGAAGGATCGGGTGAACCAGGAGGCGGCTGCACTTCCGTCCTCGCAGGGGGAGCCTGAGATCACGCGCCAGTTTGTCCGCGACAGCCTGTTCTTGAACGAGGAAGGCGACAGCATCCTCTATGCGACCTTGTTCCGTGACGGGTTCGTCTTCTTAAAAAACAGGCAGGAGTGGTTTGAATGGCGGGGCCACGTCTGGAAGCGCGACGTCATGAACCGGGCTACCGCTGCGGTTTCGCGGATCGCGGAGATCTATCTCAACGAGTCGAAGAAGGTCGCTCTAGATATTGTCGATCTGATGGCCGGAGAGCAACGCGATGCCGAAGCCGTCTTGAAGCTGAAGGGGAGACAAAAGGACTTACTCAAACGCCATTCACAGCTCCGGGCCGACAAGCGACGCACCGCCTGCCTGAAATTCGCGCACAACATCGACAATCCGCTCGCCATCACAGGGGATGAGCTCGATGATAAGCCTATGCTGTTCCCGTGTGCAAACGGTGTGATCGACCTTGAGACGGGGACACTCAACCTAGGGCGGCCGAGTGACTACCTCTCCCTATCAAGCCCGGTGGAGTTCCTGGACATCAATACGCCCGCCCCGCTATGGGAAAAGACCCTCCTCGAAATCTTCAACGGGAATCAGGATCTGGTCGACTACCTTCAGCGCCTTTTCGGGTACGCGATGACGGGCCTCATCGGCGAAAAAGTGTTCCCGGTTCTCTATGGCCGAACGGGCTGGAATGGCCGGAGCCTCATCGTGGAGACGATTTCCCACGTCATGGGCGAGCTTGCCAGGTCGATCCCTTCCGAGATGCTCCTCTCGCAGAAATTCGCCAAGAGCGCGTCGGGGCCCTCTCCAGACATCATGAGTTTGAAGGGAATCCGAATGGCCTTTGCCTCGGAGATCGACGAAAACCAAAGGTTTAGCGCGGCAAAAGTGAAGTGGCTCACCGGAAAAGACGAGCTGGTCGGCAGAAGTCCGCATGATAAGTATCCGACCTACTTCTCTCCCACTCATAAGCTGTTCATCATGACGAACACGCAGCCGTCGGCCCCGCCGAATGACTCGGCGTTTTGGTTACGGCTCCACCTGATCCCCTTCTTTATCTCTTTCGTGAACAGGGACCCCCAGGAATCCTATGAACGGCGGGCTATCCTCGACCTCGACAGGCAGGTCTTGACGGAGGCGCCGGGGATCTTGGCATGGCTCGTTCGCGGCTGCTTGTTATGGCAAAAGCACGGCCTCAACCCCCCCCTGGAGATCACGAACGCGACGGAAGAGTACAGGAAGAACGAGGATCTGCTCGCCGACTGGATCGACGAGTGCTGCATCCGGGAGCCTGGCGCAAAGGATAAAGCGGCGAACCTCTATCAGAACTTTGTCCAATGGTATCACGACAACGTCGGTAAGAAAGAGCCATCCGGGACGTGGTTCGGAAAGCAGCTCGCACAAAAGTACGAGAAGAGCAAGTCGCAGGGCATC
>JAPLJU010000254.1 GCA_026388445.1 Deltaproteobacteria bacterium | reverse complement strand
TCTTATCATTCAGAACTATTCTTTTATTATCATATAGCACAGAGCGTATACTCTTTTCTGCAATCTCAAAGAGTTTAATTTTCTCGGCAGTGGAGAATGAAAACTCAGTTTCCGGATTATTAATATTTTCTCTCTTTTGATGTTTTGACAATGGAAGTAAGAATCTTCTTGAGCTCGTTTGATTCAGTGACCGCGTTGTTGATCTCTTCTTCCAACTCTTTTGTCTTCGCTATTTCTGAATCGCGAACCAATCTTAACCAGTAATTCGCTTCTCTTGCTTCCTTGGAAGCGACCGACATTTTAAAGATGAAATCACTCCTGCTGAAACCTGCCGATGCTTCCTCCGCGTTCGATCCAACTGATGTCCCCGATCGGATCAACTGATCCCGGATCGGATATGTGAAAGAACTGTTCGGAAGCTTATTCGCAATCTGAATTATTCTGAGAGCGAATTTATAAGTGCGTTTAACTATGTCCCTTTTATCGTCCGCAGCAAGCTCAAATGTTAATTTTCTCATTTAGTCTAAATTGCAACTCAACACTCAAAATTGGCCACCTTACTGGTGCCCCCGGCAAGGAAGTTTTTAAACATATTGCGCCCGCTATCTGCGGAAGCGCCCCCGGTCAACATTCAAAACTCATAATTGAAGCCTTCGGCTTCTATGCCGCTCTGTCCGCTTTTTCCACAATACGCGGGATGCTGGCGAGGATCTTGATCCCGAGAGAAACCTCCACATCCTCGGGATCGCGGAAGGAGCGGTCCATCTGCTCCCTCACGAAGGCAAGCCCCAGTCCGGAGCCGAGTCCGATCAGGAGGCCAAAAAGAAGGACACGCTCCCTGTTGGGCTTCACCGGTTTCTCCGGAATGGACGCGGCATCGATGACGCGGAACTGCTCACCCTTCTGCCTCCGCTCGAGGTTCTCCGCCTGTGCCGCTTCCTGGCTCTTCTTGAGCAGGGTGTCATAAGACTCCTTTGTGCTCTGGTATTCACGCGTCAGTGATGACATATCCTGCTCACGCTGCCCGGTCCTCTCGATCCTTGCCCTGTACTTCTCAATCTCCCCCTTGAGTCTCGCTTCCTCGTCCTGGAAGCGCCTGATCTCGAGGTTCACGGCCTCGGTCTGGCTGCTCAACTCCCTGTAACGGGGGTTATTCCTGAAATCGAGGTCCTTGTTCGATTCCATTTCCTGGATCTTTCTTTTGATCCTCACGATGTCCGGGTGCTTGTCCGTGTATTTCGTCTTCAGATCCGCAAGCTGGTTTTTGAGCTCATAGAGCTGGGGTTCCTGCACACCCCCCGATCTCGCGGTCGAGGAAGCGGAAGATGACCGGGAAGATGTCTGCTGTTGCCCTCTATCGGCTGCAGCTGACGTCACCGGGAACTCGAGATCGCTGAGCTGCTTCTGGATGATGAGCTTGCGGTCCTGGGCCGAGCGCAGGCTTTCGCCGGTCCTCTGGTAGATCTGCTGAAGCTGGGTGAGCATCTGAAGGTTCGTGTCCCGCTGCTCGGGAAGCTCGCCTGTATGCTTCCTCTTGAAGTCGGATATCAGCTTGTCCTGCTCCTCGAGCTTTCCCTTCGCGGCACCGAGCTCGTCTTTCAAGAAGTCCGTGGTGCCCTTCGCCTGCTGCTCCCTGATCCTCAGGTTCCCCTCGATGAAGAGGTCCGCCAGTTTGTTGGTCACCACCGCGGCAGTCCTGGGATCCGCGCTCGCGTAATGGAGGGTAAAATATCCGCCGGCCTCCCCGCCCTGCCCTCTCGCGATCTCGACCTTGATGTTCTTGCGCACCATGGCGACAACCTCTTCCATGGGCTGTGATTTCGTCTGCTTCGGGTAGAGGTTGTTGTCCCTGATGATCTGCTCGAGGCTCGTGCGGCTCGTGATCTCCTGCTCTATGGATTGGAGCCGTTCGGTGATTTTTGAGGTAATCGTGGTTTTGACGAAACCCTCCGGCACACGCTGGGATGTCACCAGGATCAGAGTCTTCGCCTCGTAGGTTTTCGGCGCGAGAAAGGCGTAAAGGACTGCCCCCACAAGGACCAACACGAAGGGGATGATGATATAGGGCAGACGCCTTAATGCGATTTCCTTGTAGTCGTCGATGTTGAATGCTTTGTTGGGATTGATCATCTAAGTCTCAGGCTGCAAGCCTGCTCCAATTTTGAGTTTTGAGTTTTAAGTTTTTAGTTGATTAAAATTAGGTTCATTTTTAATAATTCAAAATTCAACATTCAAAACTCATAACTCAGGTCGTCAGGCGCATGCCTGATGGCCTGGTTACATGTACGTTGCGGTGATGCGGAAGATTGCTCGGTATTCGTCGTAGTCGTTTATATCAACGTCCGAATTGCACTCGCGGTAAGAGCCCGTGACCCCGATGGTCAGCCACCGGAGAATCTGGTAGTCGAGCCCGGCATTGACCCCATAGAGCCAGTCTTCCCTATCGGCTGAATATTCAGCCCGTTCAACGTCGCCCCCAAGCCTGAGGGTCAGCCTCCTCAGCAACTGATGGGAAACCGTAGCCCCTCCCCTGTAGTACTTCACGAACCCGAGGTTCTCCGATGTAAAATATTCCTCCCGGTAGCCGCCGATGGCATATATGCTGAGCGTGGTTCTCTGTTCCAGGCGATAAGTAAGATTTGCGTTTACCGTCGCGCCGTCCTGGGAGTCCCCACTCTTGGGATCCTGCAGATAATATCCCACTTGCAAAAGGCCCGTCAGGGCGCGGCTGAAAGCGTGCTCGATACCGACGCTCGGCGCATGCGTCTGGTAATCAACCGAAGAAGGCTGATCAAAGTCTCTCACCTGGTAGAGGTACTCCCCAAAGACCGAGGTGTGGGGCGTGAAGCGATGCGTGTAGCGGCCCCTGGCGTTGTGTCCCGTCCAGTCGGAAGTCGTATCGAACTGCGCGTCCGTGTGCCCGTATTCGAGAATAATGCCGTTTCGGACATCGAACCAGTACGTCAGCCGTGGACTCACGTAATTCTCCATGCTGTCCTCGATCCCGGGGTTTTCATTGTCGTAGTAGGTATTCCGGTAGGCGAGCGCGAGCGCGTTTTCCCTGCCAAACCGGTACTCGACCGAGGGCTCCACGATATTCCGGATGTAGATCGAACGCTGCCTTTCCGTGGAGACGTAATACTGGTCGTAAGAACCGAGGTAATCCCTCTCCCTCGGCTCGTCGGACCTGACGATGGTGTCCCGGAGCCTGAAATTCCAGTAGCGGCTGGGGCTGTATCGTCCGTCGAAGTTCCCCAGGACGCTCCAGTAGTCCAGGTCGCTGTTTGTGGCGTACCAGTTGTACCCGCCGCCTACATCCATGTTCAGGCCGGTAAAGGCGTCATTGTGGTTAAACCTGACCCCGGGTGTGACTGTGGTTATCCAGTCGTCCTTCTTGTTTGTGGGTGTCAGGTTGATGTTGCTGTTATATTCCTCCTGGACGGAAATATAGGGATGAAACTTGGACCAGAAATCCTGCGCCCGGAGGTCCGCCGGAACCCCGATCAGAAACAGCAGAATTAGAACAACCGCTATGCCGCTTTTGGTATCCTCTTTCATGCCCTCCCTCAAGGTACAACGATGACATCCCCGGCTTTTAATTTCACAGCGGGGTCTTTGCCTTTAACGATCCGGTTGTAGTTTGCCCCGATCCTCTTCTCCTTGCCGTTTTCCTTGCGGATGATGGTGATATCCGACTTATCGGCCCATTCGGTGAAACCGCCTGCCATGGGGATGATCTCGAGGATGGACGTCTCGGCCCTCAGGCGATAGACGCCGGGCGTCCTTACCTCGCCGTAGACGAAGACCTTGTAGCTGTTCGCCTCGATGACGATGACGGAGACTTCCGGGTTATCCACGAACTCCTTCAGCCGTTTGGCCAGAGTCTCTTTCAGCTGAAGCGGCGTGAGCCCTGCCGCCTGGACGTCATTGACCACGGGCAGGGAGATCTTCCCGTCCATCCTCACGGGGACCTGCCGGGTCAGCAGTTCCTCCCGCCACACGTGGATAAAAAGCACATCCTCGGGCCCGATGACGTAGCTGTCCGTGTCAGCGGGCATCTCACCTTTCACTTCCTTTTGCACTTCCTTTTTTTCAGCAGGACCCTTTGCATCCTGCGCGAGCGCAAATGAGGCAAAAAACAGGAGCGCAAAAATGACAACGAAAACCGTGTTACCGACGCAACCTTTTCTCATGTGACCAAACTCTCAATGGTTTATAACTTACTGCATTAGTTATTCAATATCCATGTTCACGAATGCCGCTGTATCTATCCCTTCTTGTTGACAAATTCTAAGGATTCGCATCGTTTAAATCAATACGCCGAAAGTATGTTTTTTCACTCGGAATTTATTACGACCTTCCTACGAATAAAGTATTATGCATTCCTAATACCCGTCACGCAAAATCATTCAAATTAATCACTTATCAGGGCTCTCAATCGGGTCCGAGGCAGCGCGAAATGTTGCCCCCATGAACAAAAAAATGATGCACTTACCCCTCACCGCCCCGCCGGCCGTTACAAAATTGTATTATATTGAAATTAAACGTTTTTTTAACTAAATTACTCTTCGATATTCCTATAGCAATAGCCCTGCCAATTTTCAAAAAAAGTTTAGTCACTTAATACCATGTATTCATTTGCTTTTTGAAAGCGCCGCCCGGTGGCAAATCCAGTTCAACGACATTTTCAGACAGCAGGATTAAAAAAAACGGGACAGCTCCGTTGTAAATGCTGCCAACCTGTTGAATATAAAAAATAAAAAAGAATGACTCCCATGTCACGGCAAGCATGACACAAATGTCGTTCGTCACACTTTTTTGATGATTAACCTGTGATTGAAAGGAATCCTGGGGCCAATTCAGCAGAAATGTGGATCGACTCCCCCCTCCCCAAAAGGAGACAGGTCGCAAATAAAGTGATTTTTATACCATCGGCAGTAATCTAAGTAAAGGTCAAACTGAAAATGGAGATTTTTTTCTCCCGGCGTACCGCCGCGGCGACACTTCCAGGACACCAGGATACCTCAGGGCGAGTTATGCCCGCGAAAGTCCCAATTTTTCCTTGACAGGCGGGGAGGGATGAAATATATTTCACACGTTATTGAAAAGCTTTCAAAGAGGGTGGGCGTTTCACCACAGAAAGACACCTCGCCTTCTACAAAAAACATACACGCCTTGGGGCGGATACTTCTGCCGTCTGAACGATCAGAAAGTCTCACCGGCTTTTTGAACCGCTGTCGGTTTTGATCGTCGACGACTACCGATAACGGATAGGGTTCATCGAGTGATCACAGCCTCAGAAGACAAGCAGCACCATTTGACATAAGAAACGTTTTCGTTACAGGTCGCTCTGTACCAATTGCAACTTACGTCGGATAAAAGGGAGGGGAGTCGGAAAGCACCGGAATCGCAATTTCGCTGATTCTTCGCTCTTTTTATTCCATTCCAGGAAGGGGGTGAGTCCTACCAACTAAAACGTCGTTGTTCGAAGTTTCATGTCTTATTCATTAGTCGTCAGGATCAGAGGTATTTATTCACCGGTAAAAAAAGGAGGTAACGATGTTTAAACGTGGAGCAACAAAAAAGGCCCAGATCATGTCTCTTGAGGAGGCCGTCAAGGCGTACGTGAAAGACGGCATGATGGTTGCCTTTGGCGGGTTCACGGCATTCAACAGGAACCCCATTGCCTTCTCATGGGAAATGGTCCGGCAGGGGAAAAAGAATATCCATGTCATTGACAGACATGGTAGTGCGTGCACGTGGATCCTCAATGCAGCAGGTGCCATTAAGATCTACGAAACGGACTGGATGGGCTGGGGCGAGATGGCCGGTAAACTGGATATCAACATGGAAAAATCATACAAGGCAGGGAAGATGATACTCGAGGACTAC
>JAPLJU010000299.1 GCA_026388445.1 Deltaproteobacteria bacterium | reverse complement strand
GCCCCGGTAAGCGCCGAGAGGATCAGGAGGTTTCCCACGATGTCGGGATCGATGATTCCCGTGCCGATGGTGTGGGCCACCGGTGTGCCGACCGTGAAGGCCGCCACGAAGTTGAAGAATGCGGCCCAGTAAACGGCGTACTTCGGAGGCAGGACACGCGTGGATACGATGCAGGAAATGGAGTTGGCCGCGTCGTGAAAGCCGTTGATAAAATCGAAGATGAGCGCAACGATGACGATGAAGATGACAACAGCCAGTGCCGAGCTATCCATGTTTCAGGACGATGCCTTCTATGATGTTGGAAACGTCCTCGCAAACGTCGATGGATTCTTCGATCCGCTCGAATATTTCCTTCCACTTGATGAGCTCGATTGGATCCTTTTCACGTTCGAAAAGCCTTGCCATCGTCATTCGGAGAACGATGTCACCCTCATTTTCGAGCGTGTTGATCTCAACACAGTCTTCCAGTATTTCCTTGGATTTCTTCTTGTCCCTCAGGGCATGGACGATCTTCTTGATCTTGCCGATGGCCAGGTTCAGGATCCTGGCCAGTTCCTTGATCTCGTCAACGGGCTTCTTGATCTTATAGAGCTGCATCCGCACGGCGGCGGCCTCGATCATATCCAGAACGCTGTCCATCTTGTTGACAAGGTTATAAATGTCTTCCCGGTCGAGGGGCGTCAGGAAGGTTCGGTGCATCTTTTCATAGGTTCGGTGGGTGATGATGTCCGCTTCATGCTCGATCTCCTTCAACTTCGCGATCTTCGCCTCGGACTGTTCGTAATTATTGAGAATGTCCGTGAACATTTTGCCGCCTTCTTCAATTTTGTTGGCGAGTTCCTCGAACATGTCGTAGAACTTCTCATCCCTTGGAATGAGTCTCATAAAGAAATCACCCCTGCTGATTGTTTGGCGTCGCTATAGCACACTTTTTTATCCGGTTCAATGAAAGACCCCGGGAGGGCTAAAAAAAAGATATCTTATTGAAATAACATATTTTTTGACGTCTTTTTCCGGTGATGAAACGCGGGAACGGGATGAATCGGCGGGTTCGGCTGAGGGGGCTCGCAAGCCGCCCCGGCACCCGGCGGATAGCCCACTCGGCAGGCGTCGTCACAGGGGGGCGAGGTCGGTCTTTCAGCCCCGCCAGATCGGGAAATAGAGGGAAACGGTCATGCCTCTGCCCAGCTGGCTTTCGATTTCCATCCGGCCCCGGTGGGCCAGCATGAAATGCTTCACGATAGAGAGTCCCAGGCCCGTCCCGCCCAGTTCACGGGAACGGGTCTTGTCCACGCGGTAAAAACGCTCTCCGAGCCTCTCGACCTCGTCCCGGGGGACGCCAATACCGGTATCGGTGATTCTCACGACCGCCTCGTCTCGATCCGTTTCAGAGGCGTCAATCCGCACACCACCGCCTTCAGGGGTGAACTTCACGGCATTGTCGAGCACGTTCAGGAAGATCTGGGTCATACGATCCCGGTCGGCCCTGAGCAGGGACAGTGTTTCCGGGATTTTTTTTTCGATGGACAGTTTCTTTTCCCGCGCCTTGAGCTCCATGATGTTGAGGACCCCTTCCATCACGCCGCCCAGCGCCACGCCCTCGAATTGAAACTTCATCTCCCCCAGTTCGATGTTGGAAAGGGTCAGCAGATCCTCCAGGAGCCGGTTCAGGCGTTGCGCATGCCTGGAGATGGTCTGAAGGAATTTTCTGGCCGTTTCTTTGTCCTCGATAGCCCCTGCTTCCAGGGTTTCGATATACCCGAGAATGGCCGTCAGCGGCGTCTTGATCTCATGGGTGACATTGGCCACGAAATCGACCCTCACCTGTTCGAGCTTCTTCAACCGGGTCACATCATGGAAGACGAGCATGGTCTTTTCCTCCCCGGCGGTGACCCCCGGGATCGATGTGATGTTGACATCGAGGATGATGGGTGTCCCGGCGCCGAGGACGATCTCCTCTGACACGGGCATTCCGGTTGCCTTGAATCGGTCCAGGGCCTTCTGAAGATCGATGTTCCGGAAAGCCTCGATGGGCGTCTTGTTCAGGATATCACCGTATTGATCGCCGATCATCCTCTTCATGCTCCTGTTCATTGATTCGACCCGGTCCTGGCTGTTGAGGATGATGACCCCTTCGATGGCGCTGGCCAAGGCGGCCTCGACCTTGCCCTTTTCCTCGTTCAGGGACTTGATCTGACTTCGGAGCTCTTCGACGAGATAATTGATGTTCTTCGCCAGCTGTCCCATCTCGTCGGAGGAATCGATGATGAGGGTCCCCGGACCTTCGCCCCTTCGCAGGCGGTCCGTGAACTGCTCCATTTCGCGGATCGGCGATGAGAGCTTGTAGGAGAACAGGAAAGCGATGAAAAGCGATGAGATGATAATGAGCAGGAAGGAGTTGAAAAGAATCCGGTTGAAGGCCTCCGTGATCTTTCTGACCTCCACGAGGGGGCGGGCCAGACGGATGTAGCCACTGATGCCGCCTCGCTCCCGGACGGCAAGGGCGACGTACATCATCTCCTCGCCGAGGGTGTCACTGTACCGCGTCGATCTGCCGGTCCCCCTCACCTTGGCCTCCTGGACCTCGGGACGGTTGATGTGATCGTCCATCCTGGAGGCTTCTTCGTCGGAATCCACCAGAACCCTCCCGTTGTCGTCGATGAGGGTGACGCGCGACTGTGATATCTTGGCCAGCTGAAAGATCCGGCTCTCGATCTCGCTTCTCGAGCCGAGATCGATGATCCTGGCGTGGGTGAGAAGCTCACGCTCGATCTGCCCCTCCAGCCCGCTTTTGACCTGCTGACCGACAAAAAAGTGCATGACCGCCATGGCCAGGGCAAGGATGGCCAGATAGGTTCCGAAGATCTTGTAAAAGAGGCGTATCTTCATTGGATTTACCGCTTTCTGTCGCTATTTTCCGGCATCTCACCCGGCCACTGGTGCCGGACGTTCTCACCCGTTACCATGTAGACCACCATATCTGAAATGCCCTTCGCGTGATCGGAGATCCGCTCCAGGTTCTTCGAGATCTGCATGATCAGAAGCGCCCTGTGGACCGTCCGGGGGTCCTCCATCATGAAGGTGAGGAGCTCCCTGAAAATCTGCTCGTTGAGATTGTCGATGGCATCGTCCATCCGCCGGATCCTGTTGGCCAGCTCGGTGTCTTCGTTCACCAGGGCATCGAGGGTCCCCCGGATCATCTCGCGGGCGATGTCGGCCATCCTGGGCAGGTCGATGTAAGGCTTGAGCTGGGGAAGCTCATTAAGCTCCAGGACTTTCTCGGCGATGTTGACGGCCATGTCCCCGATCCTCTCCAGGTGACCGTTTATCTTGATGGCCGTCGTGATGAAACGGAGATCCTTCGCGATGGGCTGGCGCAAGGCCAGAAGCCGGATGCACTGATCCTCGATCTCCGTGTCCAGCTTGTCGATTTCGGCATC
>JAPLJU010000044.1 GCA_026388445.1 Deltaproteobacteria bacterium | reverse complement strand
GCGGGGGGTTCTCTCATCCCCCGAAGTAGGCCTTCCGCACTTCGGGGTTGGCAAGGAGGGCCTCGGCGGTATCCTCCAGGACGATGTTCCCCACCTCCATCACGTATCCCTGCCCCGCGAGTTTGAGAGCCGCCCGGGCGTTCTGTTCTACCAGGATGATGGTGACGCCGCGGCGGCTGACCTCACGGAGGGTCTCGAAGATCATCTTGACGAGAAGCGGCGCAAGCCCCAGGCTTGGTTCGTCCAGGAGGAGCAGCCTCGGGTGGGCCATGATGGCGCGGCCGATGGCGAGCATCTGCTGTTCTCCTCCGGAGAGCGTCCCGCCGAGCTGGTGGCGGCGCTCTTTCAGAATCGGAAAGAGCCTGAACACCCACTCTCTCGTTTCGGCATCCCGGGCACCGGCCCCTGAAATGTAGCCGCCGAGTGTGAGGTTCTCATCCACCGTGAGGGTGTCGAAGATCCGTCTTCCCTCGGGGGCCTGGGTGATGCCGAGCTTTACGATGTCATGGGCCTTCTTTTTTTGAATAGGTTTGCCGTCGAAGAGGATGGATCCGCCCGAGGATTTCACGAGGCCGCTGATGGCCAGGAGCGTTGTGGATTTTCCGGCGCCGTTCGTACCAAGGATGGTGACAACCTCCCCCTCGCGCACGGATAGATTGATCCCGTGGAGGACCTCGATGTTGCCGTATTTGACCTTCAGGTCTGAAACCTCGAGCAACACGCCGGACGGCTGAAAAACACCCATCTGCATCGTTTCCCTTATTCTTCGTCGCTGCGGCGTACGCCCATCAAGTACGCCTCACTCCTCGGAGATTCGGGGGCCTCGCATCCGGGCGTTTTTGAACCGCCCGGTTTAATGATCTTTTCCATCCACATTTCAGTCTCCCGTTCCTAAATAGGCCTCGATCACCTTCGGGTCTTCCTTGATGGCCGAAGGCGGCCCTTCGGCGATCTTGGATCCGTATTCGAGAACGACGATTCTCTCGCAGGCCCGCATGACGAGGCTCATGTCGTGCTCGATGAGGAGGATGGTGATCTTCCGGTCACGGATCATTCTGATGAGATCGATGAGCAGGGTTGTCTCCTGCTCGTTCATCCCGCTGGCCGGTTCGTCAAGGATGACGAGGCGGGGTTCCGTGGCGAGGGCCCGCGCGATCTCCAGCAAGCGCTGGTTTCCGTAGGACAGGTTTCTCGCCAGCTGGTTTGCCTGCTCTTGAAGCCCCACGAAAGAAAGTTCCCGGAGGGCACTGGCCAGGGCGTCCCGCTCCTCCCGCTTCTGTCCGGGCGTGCGGAGCATGGCGCCGGTTGCCCCTGATTTCATCCGGGCGTGACGGCCGGCCAGGACGTTTTCGAGCGCCGTCAGGTTCTGGAAGAGCCGGATCGTCTGAAAAGTACGGCCGATTCCGAGTGACACGATCCGGTGCGTGAGCATCCCGGTAATGTGGATCCCGTTGAAGATAATCTCCCCGCGGTCGGGCCTGTGGTTGCCGGTGATCAGGTTGAAGACGGTGGTCTTCCCCGCGCCGTTGGGGCCGATGAGACCGATGATACTGCCCTCCTCGACGTCGAAGGAGACGTCATTCACGGCCATGAGGCCGCCAAAGGACTTGGTCAGGTTCTTCAGGGTCAGAAGGCTCATCCGTGAACCCTGGCTTTCTCCGTGATTTCCACCGGGTATGTCCTAGGCGTCGGAGGGAGGATTCCCTGGGTGCGAAAGATCATCATGATGATCATGGCAAGCCCGAAGATCATCATGCGGGCGTCCGCGAAATCGCGGAACATCTCCGGGAGGCCCACGAAGAGGAACGACCCCAGGAGGACCCCCGGGATGCTCCCGGAGCCGCCGAGGATCACGATGGCGAACATGACGACGGACTCCCAGAAGTTGAACGACTCGGGGGCGATGATCGTCATCTTGGCGGCGAAGATGTCCCCGGCCATGCCCGCCCATGCCGCCCCGAGGACGAAACAGCCCAGCTTGTAGTGGGTCGTGTTGATACCACTTCCTTCCGCGGCGACCTCGTCTTCCCGGAGATAATTGAGGGCGCGACCAAAGCGGGAATTCTCCAGGCGCCGGAAAAAGAATATGGTGACCGCCACGAAGAGCCAAATGAAGTAGTAGAATTCATGGGGACGGCGGATGACAAAGTCGAAAACGACGGGACGGGCGATCCCGAAGATCCCGTTGGGGCCGCCGGTGATCCCGAAGATGTCATTGATAAGAGCGATTCGCACGATCTCCCCGGCGCCAATCGTGGCGATGCACAGGTAGTCGCCGCGGAGGTGGATGATCGGGCGCGCGATGATGAGGGCGAATAGACCGGCCGCGAGCGCGCTCGCGGGGAGCAGCCACAGGATGGGAATGCCGAACTTCGTGTTGAGGATCGCCGCGGTGTATGCGCCCACGGCGTAGAAGGCGGCATGCCCCAGGTTGAAGAGGCCCGCGTGGCCGACGATCAGGTTCAGGCTGAGGGCGAGGATGGCGTAGATCCCGATCATGTTGAGAACGTCGACCCAGTAGGCGTTCAGGAAGAAGGGGGCCACCGCCAGGAGGACAGAAATGGCGCCATATATGTAGAGTTTCTTGTTCATTGACTTCGTCAATTCACGGCTAGAGGCGAAAGGCTAAGGGCCAAAGGCGAAAAAGAGAGAGGTTTTGTTTTTGCCTTTAGCCGTATGCCCTGTGCCTTTTGCCTATATTTTGTCCGCTACCCTTTCGCCCAGCAGCCCCGTGGGCCGGACGATGAGAATCAGGATGAGGACTCCGAAGGCGATGGCGTCCTTCCAGGCGATGGAAATATACTGGGCGCCCAATGCTTCGATGATCCCGAGAAGAATCCCCCCCACCATGGCGCCCGGGATGTTGCCGATTCCGCCGAGGATGGCTGCGGTGAAGGCCTTGAGTCCGAAGGCCCATCCCATGGTGAACTGGATCTGCCCGTAGAGAAGCCCGACCATCACACCCGCCACGCCGCCCAGGGCCGGTCCGATGAGAAACACGTAAAGGATCACGCGGTTCACGTCGATTCCCATGAGCCTCGCGGCGCCCTGATCGATGGCCGCGGCCCGGATGGCGGTGCCGACCCTCGTTTTCTGGATGTAGAGATAAAGGGCCGCCATGAGGATGAAAGAAACGACAAGGACGAGGATTCGGGCAACGGGGATATAGAGCCCGAAGATATCCAGGGCCGTCATGGGAATAATGTCCGCGGGGTACGCCTGGGACCGGGCGCCGTAGATGAGCATAACCGTGTTCTGCAGGAAGATGGACGCCCCGAGGGCCGAGACGACGGCGGAGAGCCTGGGCGATTCCCTTAAGGGGCGGTAGGCCGCGCGGTCCAACAAGGCCCCGAGTATGGCCAAAAGCCCCATGACCATGAGGACGAGAACAATGATCCCCAGGAAGGGGCCGAGGCGGTCCGAGAGGCCCATGGAGGTCAGAAGGGTCAACCCGAGATAGGCCCCGATGGTGAAGAGGTCGCCGTGGGCGAAGTTGATGAGCTTGAGCACCCCGTAGACCATGGTGTAGCCCAGGGCGACGAGAGCATAAATGGAGCCGATCGTCAGGCCATTGGTAAGCTGTTGAAAGAAATCTTCCATGAGAACAGGCTCCGGACATCAGGCGTCGGGCAGACGATAAAAAAAGAGTAGGGGAAAAATCCCTTCCTCATTCAGCCTTGAGCCGATCACTTCAAACGCAGGGGGATTGGGACAAAGGGTCGGTTCGCGGACGATGCCCGCGAACCGACCCTGAAAAGTGTTTACTTCTGAAGAACGATATTGCCCATGGAATCAAACTTGTAATAGCGGTAGACGTCGCCCACACGGTCACCCTTGGCGTTGAAGGAGATGGTGCCGGTCAGACCGTCTTTATCCTTGAACTTGGTGTGGAGGTAGTCCGCTAGTTTGTCGGGGTCCGTCGTCTTCGTCTTGGCGATGGCCGCCGTGATCACCCTGAAGCCGTCACCGGCCAGAACAGAGTAGGGAGAAGTCGGTTCGGTGCCGTATTTCTTTTTAAAGGCGGCCAAAAAATCCTTTGCCTGCTTCGAGGGCAGGTACTGCGGGAGCGAAGGCATGACGAAGGCAAAGCCCGCAACGGCATCCTTACCCGCGATTTTGAGAAGGTCCACGTTGTACGTGGCATCGCCGCCGAGGAACGGGACCGTCCATTTCATCTCTTTTTTCTGTTTCAGCAGGAGGCCGGCCTCCTCGTAGTAGCCGGTGAAGAAAACGAGGTCCGGGCCGGCGCCCTTCATCTTGGTCAGGCTGGCGGAGTAATCGCGCTCACCTTTCGTGAGGGCGTCGAAGAAGACGATTTTCATCCCTTTCTTCTCGAGCTGGGGTTTCACCTCATCCGCCAGACCCTTGGCATAGGTGCTGTTGTCGTGGAGGATCGCCACCTTCTTCACCTTCATCTTCTCGATGGCGGCGACGGCCACCTTCCCCTGCTCGTCGTCCCTCGGGCAGCTGCGGTAGAAATATTTCAAGCCCTTCTCCGAGAGCCGTATGGCCGTCGAGCCGTTGGCGATCTGGATAATCTTGGCTTCGTTAAGAATGCCCTGAGAGGCCTCCGTCACCGATGAACCGTAGGTCCCGATGACGGCCATAACCCCCTTGGTGGTGAGGCGCTGGGCCGCCAGCGCGGCCGTCTTGGCGTCGCTGCCGTCATCATCGGTGATCAACTCCACCTTTTTCCCGAGGAGGCCGCCCTTGGCGTTCAGGTCCGCGGCCAGAAGCTCGACCACCTGCTTCATTTCCTTCCCCTCGCTGGCATAGGAACCCGTCAGCGGGGCCATGAGACCGATCTTGATGGTGTCTGCGGCCTCTGCGGTGGACCAAAGAAAGCAGAGCGCCATCGCCAGAAACAAGAATTTCTTCATAAGAACCCTCCTTTTAAGTTATTGATATTAGATATAGTTATGACCTGATAGGCCTTCTTAAAGACGGGCGAAAATTATCAGAGAAACCGGCCTCTGTCAACGCAAAGCTTTCCTGGTTCAGATCTGGAGAGTCTTTTTCCTGAAAAGGGGACAGATTTCTGCGGAGCCGGGCACGAAGTCTCTACAAACCTTTGGCCTTGTTTCATAGATGGCACATGCGGCCCGGTCTTCTTCCCATACCAGGTAGGGACAGGCGTGCAGGTGGTGCCCGTCCTCGAGGGCGACGAGGCGGTCCCCCGCCCAGGCCGTCCAGCGGTACTTCTCCAGGATATCGTCACGACCTTCCCGCCTCCAGCGCTCGAGGTCCTCTTCGCAGGCTTGGGCGATCATGTTGGCAAGACAGCAGATCCCGCAGCGGTTGCATTCCATCGGAATTTACGTGATATCGCGCCTTGACGGGCGGATATCAGAGTTGATAATGCACTATACCCGAGGGCACCCTTTTATAAAAGGAAAAAGGGTGAATGATGAATTTTGAATTTTGAGTTTTGAATGAATGCGAAATTCATGAATCAACAAGGAATATATCCGTTATGAGACGCATTCACGATACACGGAATTATCACAGGCACGGCCGAATCGACCTCATGACGGAGTTCACGATCTCCGAGTCCCTGTGCTCCGCCGACTCTTTGTATTCAAAGGCCCTGAAGCTTTCGTCATCCTACGGGGAGATGGTGGGAAGGAAGCTCACCGAGATGAGCCTCCTGAGGCCGGGATGCCGGATCTGCGAGGTCGGCGGGGGTTACGGAAGCCTGATGCGGGGTTTGCTCGAGACCCATTCCCCTTTGATCGGCCAGGTGCTCATGATCGATTTGTCCGGCCGCCTCCTGAAGCGACAGAGGGAATGTCTGAAGCCCTGGGGTTCGAAAGTCACCTTCGTCCATGCCGACATTTCGGAGCTGATACCCTCCCTCCGGGGCGTCGATCTCGTGATTCTTAATGAGGTGATCGGTGATCTCGATACCTGGACGGATCTTTCAGCCGGGGCGCTCCCCGGGGAGGTCGCAAAATTCGTCTGTGATTACGGTCTTGAAATTCCCGAAGGGGATAAAATTCATTTCAATATCGGCGCTCTTCGTCTCCTGGAGGAGATCTGCAGGAAGGGGAGCCCGGCTTTCATCAGCGAGCACTCAAGCGACCCGATCATCCCGCCCGGCATGGATTACCTCGCGCGGGGGCTCACACCCGACGGTTTCCCGAGGGAGATCAGGCTGAAGGATCACACGGAGTACACCATCCGATTTTCCCACCTTATGCGCGTCGCGGAGGCTCTCGGGAGGAAGACGCGGACAGGTTCCCTGATCGAATTCCTCGGGATTAAGGAAACGCCGGGGCTCAGGTTCATCTTCACGGCACAGGCGAGCGCGAAGGACGAGCAGGCGATTGTCCTCGAATTTCTCGATCATGTGAGGGAATACCGATGGCTTATTGTGAGTGGTGATTGATAAGTGATAAGTGATAAGTGATGAGTGGTTAGCAGCTAATATAAATTCATAAAGGAATCGGGCGACAGGTATGGAACGGAAAAGGGAGCGGGCGATCAGGGAGCTCTTTGAATGTTACAAACATGTTGAGGCGCTGAAAGAAAAATCCTCCTATTCGCCGGAATTCCTCCGGTGGCGGCAGGAAACGGAAGCCATGATCGAAAGGCTCTTCGGGAAGGAGAGTGATGAGGCCCAGAATTTCACAGCCATCTACTACAACCCCTTTTTTCTCTCCTGCCGGACTAGTGATGCCGATTTAGAGGACGCCTACCGGGAAGGGCTGGAGCAGGCAAGAAAGATGGTCGTCTCCTGGATGGAGGCTCTCGGCCGTGAACCGGGGGAATAAACATACCTGATGGAAGGGGCTAACCCCCCTTTTTTCGAAACTCCACCCAGAGGGTGAGGAGCCGGGTTGCTAAAATGGCCATGATGAACCGCGGCACCCACAGCCAGAAGGGGCTCAGCCCGAAGGATAGAAAGAGCGTCGGGTCCTCGATCATGGAATGATTGATCCCGATGGAGAGGTGCAGCTCCTGGAGTTCCTCCCGCGTCAGGTGTCCCGCCTTTGCCTCCTCCACGATCACCGCACCTCCGTAAGCAAGCCCGAAGACCACCGCCGTCATCCAGAGCATCCCGACCTGCCGGCTAAGGCCCATCAGCCGAAGAAGCGGCGACAGGGCCCGGACAACGGGGTGGATCCAGCCCATCTTTTTCATGATCTCGAGGAATGTCAGGATGGACATGATGATCAGGAAGATCTTCAGGGAAAGGCCGAGCATCGAAAAGAGCCAGCTCTTCATCATCCCGGCAAAGGGGAGGGAAGCCGCCTGAAGGCCTCCGGGAGAAGCATCAAACGGTGTTTTCGTGTCAAGGAAAAGCGAGCACGTCCAGACGGTAATGATGGCGGCCGTGAGCCGAAAGAGTGTTGCCTTGAGGGGGTGAATCCCGGAGTTGGCCTGGACGACGCCCTCCTGGATGAGATTGTGGCAGATGAGGAGAAAGACGGCGATGAGGGTCATCTGCTCGATCGTGAAGGGGAGGACGGCCATGGCTGCAATGCCCCCGTAGATGTTCGCCAGCATCCCGATAATGAGGGGTAATGCTGCAGCGGCCGGAAGGCCGATCAAGTTCATCAGCGGCTGGAGCAGAAAGTCCATCTTCGAAAGAAGGCCGCTCCAGTCCAGGAGCGCCGTCAGGAAGGAGATGGGCAGGATGATTTTCATCATCCAGATGAAGCCGTCGAGGCCTTTCCTGAGCCCGTCTTTCAGGCCTTCGAGAAGTCGATTGCGGGCCTCGTTCATGACAACCTCAAAAGGGCCTTGAGATGCCTCTCGATTTCTTCCTTCGAGAGAACGCCCACCATCCGGTCCATCAGCTTTCCATCCCTGAACAGGAGCATGGTGGGGACCCCCTGGACGGTGTACTGCGCGGGGACGGCCCTGTTCTCGTCAACGTTCATTTTGGCAACTTTCACCCGGCCTTCGAAATCGATGGCGATCTTTTCGGTGATGGGCGCAAGCATCCGGCAGTAGGCGCACCAGGGCGCCCACAGGACGAGAAGGACGGGCTCCGGCGACGCGAGGACCTCCCGGGAGAAGGTGCCGTCGGTCACCGGTACGGCCAGGGCCTCTTTTCCGTGAACGGACAAAGGCGTGTGGCATTTGCCGCATAGAGGCCGGTCATGCAATTTCGCCGTCGGAACGCGATTTTTTGCCCCGCATTTGCTGCAGGTGATGACAATGGTTTCCTGATTCATGCTTTTCTGATCTACCTTGCCACGGTCACGCTCCGGGGGGAGAGAATCCTGACGAGATCCTGCGTGGCCATGTCTGCCAGCAGCCCCTTTCGCCCGGCATTGATAAGAATCCGGGGAATTCCGAGGATCGTCTCCTCGATGTAGACCGGAAGATTTTTCCGCGAGCCGAAGGGTGACGTGCCTCCGACGACGTAGCCCGTGTGTTTGCCGGCTGTGGCAGGGTCACAGGGCTGAACGGTCTTGACGCCGAGGGCCCTGGCCAGGTCCTTGGTGGAGACCTGCCTGTTTCCATGCATGAGGATAATGAACGGCCTTTTCAGGTCGTCCTCCATGACGAGTGTTTTGATGACCCGGTATTCATCCACCAGGAGTTCCCTCGCGGCCACCTCCGTTCCCCCTTTTTCCTCATATTTGTAGGCGTGGAGGGTGAAGTCCGCCCCGTTGTCCCTCAGGACCCGGATGGCCGGTGTGACCGGGAAGTGCTCTTTTGTCATGTTTGTCTCCTCAAGGGTGAAGGACCGCCCCGTCCCTTATCATCATTCCGGGCCCCTATTCTATCGATTATTAGACCGCAGGTCTCCTGACGGCAATCCATCATTTCGAACCCTCAGGCCGTTCGGAGAAGGAAAGCCAGACCTGCCCGATGAGGAGGGGAATAAGGCTTGATGTCACTGCGAGCACCCACCCTACCGGTCCGGGATCGAAGACACGGAGGGCCTTCCCCACGACGGGGATATAAACGGCCGAAAGGAGAAGGGCGAGACAGAGCAGAATGGCGCCCCAGACGAAGGGGTTTCGGGTCACTTCGTTCGAGAACAGGCCGGATCCCGGATCCCGCATGTTGAAGACGTGCCACACCTGCGCAAGGGCGAGCGCCAGGAAGGAGACGCTCACGGCCGCCGGGATACCCATGTTCAGCCACAGGAGCGCGACGGCAAAGGCCCCGAGCACGGAGGCCGTGATGGTAAGGCCGTAACCGAAGATAGACCACCAGTGACGGCGGGTGAGGATCTGTTCTGCGGGATCACGGAGAGGCTTGCCCATGATGGAGGCATCCCCTTCCCCGAAACCGAGGGCGAGTGCAGGGAAAACATCCGTCAGGATGTTCAAAAACAGAATCTGCAGGGGCAGGATGGGGAGCGGCGCGTTGACGAGGGCCGCCATGGACACGATCAGAATTTCGCTCACGTTGCAGGACATGAGGTAAAAGACAAACTTCCTGATATTGTCGAAGATGATCCTCCCCTGTTCGATCGCGATGACGATCGTGGAGAAGGCGTCATCCTTGAGGATCATATCCGCCGCCTCACGGGCGACCTGGGTCCCGCGGAGCCCCATGGCGATGCCGATGTCCGCCTTTTTCAGGGCCGGCGCGTCGTTGACGCCGTCACCGGTCATGGCGACGATCTCCCCGTTTTCCTGATAAAGAGAGATGAGGTCCAATTTCTGCTTCGGGCTCACCCGGGCAAGTATGGGTGCCTGGAGAAGCGCCCTTTTTTCCTCAGGCGACATGTACTCGGGCCTTTTCAGATCCCTGCCCACGACCACCGCTGCCTCCTCATCACGAAGGAGGCCTGTGCTCATGGCGATGTTTCGCGCGGTGACGGGCTGGTCCCCCGTTACCATGACCACGCGGATGCCGGCACTGTGGCAGGCCTCCAGGGCCCGGGGCACATCCTGCCGCGCGGGATCGTGAAGGCCGACGAGGCCGATGAACGACAGGTTTTCGTAGGGGGGAGAGGAAAGATCAGCCGTCTGCTTTGAGGCCAGGGCCAGGACGCGATACCCCCTCAGGGCCAGATCCTCATTGCGCCGCAACCAGTGTTTGCGGCCTTCATCGGCCATGTCCCTAAGCCCGTCCCCGTCCTTAAGGTGCGTGCAATGCTCGAGAACGGATTCTGCGGCCCCTTTGACGGCCACGTAGTATTGCCCGTTTTTCCTGTGGAAGGTGGCCATCATCTTGACGTCCGAATCGAAAGCCTCTTCCCTCTCCTCGGGCATTTCTTCAATGATCGTTGCGCGCTCGATGCCCGCGCCCGCGGCCGCAAAGAGCAGGGCGATCTCCATGGGGTCCCCGACGGATCCCGCCTCACCGTCTCGGGTGATACCGAGGGCGGCATTGTTGCACAGTACCCCGACGAGGAGCGCTTCCCGCAGGCGCTCGTCCCGGTGCGGGTTGGTTACGCTTTCGTCCCGCCTGAAGGATAAACCCGCCGTATCGCCACCCGGGACAACCTCGACGTCGCCGTCCGGGAGCGAAAGGCGCGTCACCGTCATCCGGTTTTCCGTCAGTGTCCCCGTCTTGTCCGTGCAGATGATGGTTGTGGCCCCCAAAGTCTCGACGGAAGAGAGGCGGTTTACCAGGGCGTTGAGACGTGCCATACGCCACATGCCTCGCGCGAGGGCGATGGTTGCCACAACAGGAAGACCCTCCGGGATGGCGGCAACGGCAAGGGCGATTCCCATCTCGATCATGAGAAAAGGATCCTTGCCGGTGATCACGCCGCTCGCGATCACAAAAACGGTAATAGCGAGCGTCACCCAGATGAGCTTTCGCCCGAGCTGGTCGAGCTTCTGCTCCAGCGGCGTGCTCTCCGCCCGTGCCTCGGCCACCAGGGCGGAGATGTGACCGAGTTCCGTATTCATCCCCGTGGCCACCACGACCCCTTCACCCGAGCCGCCTGTCACGGCCGTTCCCTTGAAGAGCATGTTGATCCGCTCGGCCAGGGGCACATCGGTCTCGAGAGGGGTGTCCGTCTTGTGGACCGGCAGGGACTCCCCCGTGAGGGTGGATTCGTCGACCTGGAGACGGGAGGCTTTGGTGAGGCGGATGTCGGCGCTGACCACATCGCCACCCTCGAAGAGCGCGATATCGCCGGGGACAAGCTCATCCGCGGGGATTTCTATGACCCGGCTGCTTCGTCGAACCTTTGCGGTGACGCTCCCCAGCCTCCGGAGAGACTCCATGGAACGGACCGCCTTGAGCTCGGTGAAGAAACCGATGGCCGTGTTGATGAGGAGGACTACGGCGATGGCTTCCGCTTCCAGAATGTCGCCGAGGAAGAAGGAAAGAACCAGGGCCACGATAAGAAGGGCCGCGATAAGACTTTTGAGCTGATCGGCGAGAATGAGCCAGGCGCTTCTGGCTTTGATTTCCTGCAGGAGGTTGGGGCCGAAGCGTTTTTTGCGCTCTTCGACCTGCCGGTCTTCCAGGCCGCGGTCCTTCCTGACATCAAAGCGATCGAGGACCGCACGCCAGGGCATGGCAAGCGTGGAGACGGGATCAGGATAGGATGCCGTGGTTCTGTGATTTTCCTTCATCGAACTTAAGACCGGTAAGCTGTTTTCTATTTTGCTTCAAAAAGAGAGCGGATGATCACACGATCCGCTTTTGAGAAAGCGAGGCTCTTAAGCCTGTCGACGGGTACCCACGACCACCCGGCGCAGTCCAGGGCCTTCGGCCTGCCTTTTAAATGTCCGCATGAGTAGGCGTGGAGGGTCACGAGGAAATGGGTGAAGCTGTGCTCCACGGCAAGGAGTTTCCGGCCGACAGCAACTTCGATACCCAGCCCGCCGAGAACACTCTGCCTGAGGCCCTGCTGAAGAGAGAGCCCGTCCTGCAGCGTTCCACCCGGGAATTTCCAGAGACCTCCGAGCAGGCCCTTTTCGGGCCGCCTGACAACAAGGACCCGGCCGTTTTTCCGGATGATCCCCGCCGTCACATCCCGGTGCGGCAGTGCCGCTCTTATAGGCACGGGCGGGATGTCGGTCTGGAGACCCCTGATGCGGGCGAGGCAGGTACCGGAGAGCGGACACCTTCCGCAGGCCGGTTTCCGGGGCAGGCAGACCGTGGCGCCAAGGTCCATCATGGCCTGGTTGAATTGACCGGGCCGATCTGCCGGCAGCAGCGCCTGTACTGTCTTTTCGATTTTTCTCTGAATGGACGGTTCCCGGAGGGGCTTGCGAAGGGCCATCAGGCGGCTCAGGACGCGACGGACATTTCCGTCAATAGCGGGCACCGGCTTTTCGAAGGCGATGCTCAGGATGGCGCCTGCCGTGTATGCCCCGATCCCGGGGAGGGAAAGGAGCCCCTCAGATGTTGCGGGGAGTTTCCCGCCGTGATCCTGTACAAGATGCCCGGCCGCTTCATGGAGATGGCGGGCCCGCGCATAGTAACCCATGTTTTCCCAGGCCTTGAGGACGTCATCCCTTGAAGCCCGGGCCAGACTTCCTATGGTGGGAAACCGCTTTACGAACCGCCTGAAATAGGGGATGACCGTGTCGACCTGGGTCTGCTGAAGCATGATCTCGGAGACCCAGATCGCGTAGGGGTCGCGTGTTTTTCGCCAGGGGAGATCCCGGCGGTTTTTATCGTACCAGGCGAGGAGACGGTGCGTGATGTTTCTCAAGTCAGGTCCGGTCATGGTTCTATGGTATCGACGCGGCGGGCGTAAGTCAAATGGAAGGAAACGGAAAAGGTGCCCATAGCCTCATGCCTGTATTACACGTGATTTCGAAGCTGCAGCTCCAGCGGGTGGGGGTTGAGATAGGTCTGCGCCTTGAGGTACGCCTGGTTGTACTTCCTCACGTAGTGATTCATAAGGGTGACGGGCACGATGAGGGGTATGAGCCCCCTTCGGTATTCGTCGATGACCTCCAGGAGTTCCTGCTTCTCATCCGCCGTCAGCTCCCTCTTGAAATAACCCATCATGTGATGGAGGACGTTTGTGTGCTTCGCCGTTGACGGCTTCAGCGCCATGGCCTCCATAAGAAGGTTCTCGTACTGATCGACGAGTTCCCTGACAGGCCGTTCCTTCGCATGAGCCACAAGGCTTCCCATCTCCTTGAGATGCCTGGGGCTGTGGGCCATGAGAAGGAGCTTGTTCTTTGTGTGATAGTCCACGATGCTTCCGATGCGCTTCTTCCCCTCCATGATATCGCAGTAACGCTTACAGGTGAAGATGTGCTCGATGAAGTTCTCCCGGAGAACGGGATCGTGAAGGCGGCCCTCCTCTTCGACGGGGGTCATGGGGAAGTGCTCCATGAAGGCCCTGGCAAAGAGGCCGACGCCCTTTTTCTGCGGCATGCCCTTGTCATCGTAGACCTTGACACGTTCCATGCCGCTCGAGGGGGAATCGCTCTTGAAGATGAATCCGCAGAGGTCTTCCTTTTCGAGTTCTGCCACACGCTTGCGGGTCCAGGTCAGCATCCGGTCGGTGTGATCGATCTTCGTTCGGGTTGTTATGAACCGGGGGTTCGCGGGGTCGCCGACAAGCCGGAAGGTCTCGCGCGGGATACCGAAGCCGCATTCCACTTCGGGGCATACCGGGACGTACTCCACCCACTTGCCCAGGGTGTCCTTCAGGAAGCGGTCGAGGGCGTGACCGCCGTTGTAGCGGACGTTTTCTCCCAGAAGGCATGTGCTGATTCCGATACGGATCTTATCCTGCCTGTCGGTCGCCATATCAAAAACCTCCTTTTTTGAGTCCTATGCGAGGGCGCTTGAACATTTGTATTAAAGTGGCGGCCAAAAATCAAAGAAAACTTGGCCGCCGGCCCGGAAGCTTTCCTTGCCAACAGCAAAACAAAGGTGTTAAAGTTGTCGCGAAAAGCGAGAACCTTCAAGGAATGCGAAATCCGGACAGGGAGGATAACAAAGATGCTCGAGAAGATGAAAGCCCTGGCGAGGACGAAGGACACCTGCGTGCTGGCGACGGTTTCGGGCGTCGAGCCGCACTGCTCGCTCATGTCCTATGCCACCGATGACGACTGCCGGGAAATTTACATGATTACCCATAAGCAGACCAAGAAATATCGCAATCTTCTCCAGAACGGGATGGTAAGCCTTTTGATCGACACCCGCGAGGAGGATCAGACAGGCGGGCGCGAGGTGACGAAGGCCCTTACCGTAAACGGCGTATTTCAAAAGATCGACGGAGAAGCCGGGAAGAAAGAGGCCCTCGCCCGCCTCCTGAAGAAACACCCCCACCTTCAAAAGTTCGCAGACAGCCCGGATGCGGAAGTCTTTGCTGTAAGGATTAAGTCTTTCCAGCTTCTGGAGGGGATCAGCGACTCTTCATTTGTCGCGCTGGATTAGAAAGGACTGACATTAGGAGAGGTTCATCCGCCAGATGTAGAAATTGAGAACCCCGGCATAGGCCACCCAGGCAAGCGTCGGGAGCATGAGGAGTCCGGAAGGTCGGCTTGCCTGCCAGAAGGCGATCGTCGTGGCTAGGATCGCGAGCCACAGGACGACGATCTCCGCGCAGGCGAACATCGGTGAGCGAAGGCCGAAGAAGAGATAGGACCATAGCACGCTCAGCAGGAGCTGGACGACAAAGAAAATGATCGGAAGCTTCGTCCTAAAAAGCCCCCCCTGTCGCCATACCAGCCAGACGGCGATCCCCATCAAGGTGTAAAGGACAAACCACACAGGGCCGAAAACCCAGTTCGGCGGCGTCCATTCAGGCTTCAGCAGATTCGCGTACCATACCGGGAGCGCGGGATTGGTCAAATAAGACCCGGCCAGCATCGCCGTGAAGCAGAGACCCATCCATGCGGTCAGGTCGATGTAGGGTCTGAACAGGGTAATGAGTCGCTCCATGAAAATCCTCACCTCGGTATCAAAGGGATGATTTCAGTCTGGCGAGAGAGTATTCGCCTTCCTTCCTTATAGGGTCGGTAAGCTCGCTTGACAGAACCTGTTTCAGGAGATCCTCGCTCCAGGACGCACTCAGGGCGCCCGCGGCCCGGATGGCGAGAGCCTCCCGGAGGGATTTGGGGGGATAGACCCTCGTGACGGCCCTGTTCTCCGGGTAAAAGAACTGGATGTAACCCCTCCGCATGCTACGGCCGTAGACATTGATGGTGATGGCGACGTCGTCGCTTCGGTTTTCCATGCGGTGGATTCCTTTGTTCAGGGGGAGCACGCTGGTGATCTCTCCCGGCTGAAGGACGGTCGAGGAGACCTCCTTCAGTTCGGCATAACCTTCCTTTTTGCCGTCGTCCAGGCGCATGTATTTCCTCTCCCCGATGGGCTTCATAAAACTCCCGATGATCCCCCAGGAGCCGTGATCATGGGCGGTGTCGGAGAGGTAAGGCCCCCAGATGTAGCACAGCACCAGGAAAGCCCTGTCGGGGCTCCTGTGGAGGGTGAACTCATTGGGCCAGATCCCGGCTTTCTGGCTTTCGCTGAATTCCCGGTTGAAGAGGACCTTCCCCAGGATGTCGCCGAACCATTCTTTTTGACTCATCAGTTCGCTCAGCATCGACCCTCCGGTGTAGCTCACCCGGGACAGGTCAGTCTTTTCTTCAAGGAATGCGTGGAATTGCTGACAGAACTGCTCAAGATTTGATATTGCCATTTCTATGAATCTTTCTTCTTAACCGAGTCCTGAGCGCTTTCGGGCCCGGGGACTCCGTACTTCCGGATGTGGCCCCAGGATTTGTAATCGGGGTCTTGCGGATTTACGGCCAGCGCCTCAGCCTCC
>JAPLJU010000297.1 GCA_026388445.1 Deltaproteobacteria bacterium | reverse complement strand
GTAAATTACTGATAATGCTGAGTATTATACGATTTTGTGCTGAACGAACCCGGGCGGCGGAACAAAAAAGTGGATATTTAGTATGCAGTTATGGTATCCAGGTGTATACAAAGTATTCACTTAAGACACAGGACTAAAGGCTGAAGGGTAAAAGTAAAAATAAATATTGTAAAATGCTTAAACTTACAACATCACAACTCCTTAACTGCTGATCTTCTTATTTTCTCGACTTCGCTGACCGAGCGTCAGCAAAGCAAAGGAAATAATTCATGAGTGAAAGCGGCAAACACAATATCCGTGCATTTCTCTCACCCTGGGTCATTATAGGGACCGTGCTGATTCTCGCGGTCATTTTTTTGTTCATGGCCCGCGAGAGCATACACAAGCAGCGGGAGCTCACAACACGGCTCCTCGTTGAACAGGGTTCGGCTTTGATCCAGTCCTTCGAGGCCTCTGCCCGCACGGGTGCGTGGATGCGATGGGGACCCTTCCAATTGCAGAAGCTTCTCATCGAGATGGCGAGGCAGCCGGGGATCGATTATTTGACCGTGACGGACATAAACGGCGTCATCCTTGCCGACAGTGATCCGGCCATGGTCGGCGAAGTTTATAACACAGACATCGATTTTAAGAGCGCTTCCCGTTTGACTCAGGTGCAGTGGCGTCAGGTATCGAACCGGGAAGGCACTGACACTTTCGAGGTCTACCGGAGATTTGCACCGACGGATATACCCTTCGGAGATTCCCGGGGCGCCGCGGTGACGGGAAAGGATTCGCCCGATCTGGTCATCTTTGTGGGGCTTGACATGGGACCCATACTGACGGCGCGGGAAACGGATTTCCGCTCCACTGTTGTCATGGCCGTCATCCTTGTCCTGGCGGGCTTTATGGGGATGCTTGCCCTCATTCTTGCCCAGGGCTATCTATCAACCCGGTCGTCTTATTCCCGCGTGAAGGCCTTTTCGGACAGCCTCGTGGAAAACATGCCCATCGGGCTTGTGGCCCTCGACAGAGAAAACAAGGTGATTGCCTTCAATGCCTGGGCGGAGTCCATCCTTGGGAGAAGTGCCGGGGAGGTGATCGGCCGACCGGCCGGGGAAGTCCTGCCGGACACATGCCGTGAGATTCTCGGGGAACTCCAAAGGAGTGGAAGAGTCATCGAAAGGGAAACCGAATGTTCCGTGAGTACGGGGAAAACGGTTCCTCTCGAGGTGATAGCCACGACACTCAAGGAAGAAGGCGGACGTCCGCAGGGCTCTGTCGTCCTCTTCCGGGATCTCACCGAGGTCCGTCAGCTCAAGGCCGAGATCGCCCGGAGCCAGAGGCTGGCCTCCATCGGGAGTCTCGCCGCCGGGGTAGCCCACGAGATCCGAAACCCGCTGAGTTCCATCAAGGGATTCGCAACCTATTTCAAGGGGAAGCTCCGCGGTGACCCTGAAGACAGCAAGACCGCCGATATCATGATCCAGGAGGTGGAGCGCCTCAACCGGGTCATCCGGCAGCTCCTCGATCTGTCCCGCCCGATGGAAATAGAGAAAAAGCCGACACGCCTCGGACCTCTGATCGAACACACGGTCAGGCTGATTGACGTTCATGCCCGAAAGAAGGGGATAACCGTTAAGACGGATGTCTCGCCTGAGGCTCCGGCCGTTTTCGCTGATCCCGATCGGGTCAAGCAGGTACTCCTCAACCTCTGTCTCAACGCCGTGGAGGCGATGCAGGCGGAGGGTATCCTCACGCTCTCCCTCGGGCGTCACAACGAGAAAATGGTGCGGATAGGCGTTTCCGATACGGGTGCAGGTATTTCCGGGAATGACCTGGAGAACGTTTTCGATCCTTACTATACGACCAAGACATCGGGGACAGGGCTCGGGCTTGCCATCGTCCACCGAATCATCGAGGCCCACGGCGGCGAGATCCGTGTAAGGAGCGAGGCTGGCCAGGGCACAACCTTTACAATCTTCCTTCCCGTTCTTGACGAAACCTCGGCAGGAGGCATGTCGTGATGGTGCGAAAGAATTCCGTTCTCGTTGTCGATGACGACCTCGCGCACCGCACCATGCTGCGGACGCTCCTCTCCAGCTGGGGATACGAGGTGGTCGAAGCCGAAGACGGCAGCAGCGCCATAGAGGCCGTCCACAGGAGGCCTTTCGACCTCGTTCTCATGGACATCCGGATGATCCGCGTCTCGGGCATCGAAGCCCTCGAGGAGATCAAGGCCTTCAACCCGGCCATCCCGGTGATCCTCATGACGGCCTATGCATCCGTGGAGACGGCCGTGGAGGCCTTGAAGAAAGGGGCCTACGACTATCTGACCAAGCCCCTCGATTTCGACGAATTGAAGCTCGCCATCGGTCGCGCCATGGAGCACAGCCGCCTGAAGGAAGAGAACCGGATCCTCAGGGAAAGCCTGGGCCTCAAGTTCGACCGCGGAAACTTGATCGGCCGGAGCGCCGTTATGACGAGGCTTCTCGAGACGGTGGCTCAGGTGGCCCCCTCGGAAGCCACGGTTCTCATCACGGGCGAATCCGGCACCGGCAAGGAGTTGATCGCCGGGGCCCTTCACTATAACAGTCCCCGCCGGGAGAGGCCGTTCATCAAGATCAACTGCGCGGCCATCCCGGAGACACTGCTGGAATCGGAACTCTTCGGCCACGAGAAAGGGGCCTTCACAGGGGCCGACCGGCGCAAGGAAGGGAAGTTCCGCCAGGCCGACGGCGGGAGCATCTTCCTCGATGAGGTGAGCGAGATGTCGCTCGCCATGCAGGTCCGGCTCCTCAGGGTGCTACAGGAACGGGAGATCACCCGTGTGGGGGGTGAGGAGGTGATCCGTGTCAATGTCCGGGTCATCACCGCAACGAACCGCGATCTCTCCAGCGAAATCGAGGCGGGAAGATTCCGGAAGGATCTCTTCTACCGGCTGAACGTGGTGTCCCTCCACATACTGCCGCTTCGGGAGCGCAAAGACGATATCCCGCCCCTGGCGGAACACTTCCTGAAGATGTTTGCCGAAAAGAACCGGAAGCGTGTCCGGGGATTCACACCGCAGGCCATGGATCGCCTGCTCCGCTATGATTGGCCGGGGAACGTCCGGGAACTCATGAACACCGTGGAGCGAGGGGTCGTGCTGACGCGGTCGGAGTACATCGATGAAGGGGAGCTGACGCCTATCCTGCTGGAACAGCCGGAGGGAAAATCAGCGATGCGGGGAGAGCTTCCCGCGGGATCATCCCTGGAGGCACTCGAGAAGACAACCATCCTCAAGACCCTGGAGCAGACGGGCGGGAACAAGAGCGAGGCGGCCCGCAGGCTCGGCATCACCCGCCGCACGCTCCATCAGAAGCTGAAAAAGTACGGCATGATGGTCTGAACCAGATTTTAAAAATGCACTTTGATCATGACCTCATTTATAAGAAAAACATCATGAACATTTTGACGGCACCCATTGCAGAAAAAATCACTTTGGGTGGATTCTATTCCTGTCAATTCTTAAATTGGATAAAAATATGAGGAGGGTTCACATGAAGCAAAGGAAATATCTCCTTGCCATCTGTCTTGTGAGCATTATGTTTCTGCTTATCGGTTCACAGCCCCTTTTTGCCGCTGAAAGAATTGTCAAAATGGTGGTCCTGATGGAATGCGCGTGTGCGGAAACGGTAAACAGAGCAGGTTCCGCAGTGAAGGATATCCCAGGCGTTCTGGATTATGATGTGAACGGATTTACTCGAGAAGTCACGGTAAAATTCGACGATGCAAAAACGAACGTTGAAAATATCATGGAGGGTTTGACCAAGCGATACTTCCCGATCGAAGGGCAGCCTGAGATCATCAAGTAGCTTGAAATCATTCGTGGCGATTATCTTACAGTTTTTTCAGCCCATCCACGAGAGGCCACCGGACCGCTCAGGTGAAGCCGGACCCGGACTCCCCCCCCGAAACCGATGGTGACCCGGTCCCCTTCGATGATAACGGGGACAGCCATTTTCCCTCCCGAGTAGTCGAGCATTTCTTGCAGATTCTTGATATCGGCATCGACATCGATGAAGACTGCTCTGTCTCCGTAGGCCATCCTGGCCTTCGTGCAGTGTGGTCACCAGTTGGTGCCATAGATAACGATTTTCTTTTCCATTTTTAACTACCTCTGAGGGAAGATTCGACCGCAGTTTCTATGGTCTTTTCCTGGAGTTGGCTGAATTATTTCACAATCGCAAAATTGACAGCTTCTCGAAGGCTTGAAATTTCCTTTATTTTCATTCTTTCAACAGGCAATCCTTGGCCTTTCGGAACGAGAAGTAAATCCGCCTTGCCCAATATAACCTTTATTTTTTCTGCGAGGCTTCCAACCGGGGTTATTTTTCCCTTTTTGCTGAGACAGCCGGTGGCAAACGTTCGCGGCTTGAACTTCAACCCATTAATGCAGGCATACATCCCCAGATACAGGGGAAGTGCAAGGCTGCCGCCGCAGATACAACAATCCTTATTTCCCGGAACACGAATCAGCACATCCTGCCTTTTCAGGTGTAACAATGAAAAGGCCGTGTCTAATGCCTGCCTTATATCGTTATCGCCATAAAGATTGGCGTCCAAAAAGAGGGTGCCCTTTCCCTGCTTTTTTAATTCGACTTCCAGTTCTACGATGATGCCTTTGCCCTTCTTTACTGCCAGGATGGGTACTCTTATCATTTGGATAACCTCGCAAATATCATAGGGCCTCCGATCGTGATAGGTATTACTATTTCGCGGGCATCGATGCCGGCGTTGATCATCTGCCGTTTGTCCTCGTCAGACAATTTTTCAAGGTCAGGCAACGCATCGTGCATGACCGGCTCCGCCGTAAACGTGGAGAGGTCAATATCCGGGCCCAGGGCTGCTTTCTTTTCCTTCGCTTTCAGTCTTTCTTTCTATCCTGTTTCTCCAAAAGAAGGGTCACCACCTTGATCATCACCGGTATTCTGGCCAATCTGCCGACCCCCTCTGTGCCGCAGGCGGCTTTCCCGTACTCGGGTCCTACAA
>JAPLJU010000269.1 GCA_026388445.1 Deltaproteobacteria bacterium | reverse complement strand
GGGTGGCCTCGACCCGGGCCGTCGATGAAACCCGGGGAAAGGTGCTGACGCACAACGGCAAGATCGCCCTGCCCTACTTCCACGCCAACAGCGGCGGCAGCACAGAAGACGCCAAGAACGTCTGGCTTGTCGATATCCCCTATTTGAAATCCGTTCAGGACCCCTTCAGCCTCCAGGCACCCCATACGGCCTGGTCCTATTATCTCAGTCTGGATGACATCCAAGGTGCCCTCGGCCGAAACGGCGTGAACGTGGGCCCGCTCCATGACGTGGAACCTTACGACACAAGCCCGTCCGGGAGGGTCAAAAGGGTGAGAATTTCCGGGAGCGCCGGCGAAAAGGTGCTGAACGCCAACCTCTTCCGGCTCCACACGGATCCCCAGCGCCTCAAGAGCACCCTTTTTACCGTTCGGCGTGATGGAAAGGGAGTCCGCTTTGAAGGAAAAGGCTCCGGCCACGGCGTCGGGATGAGCCAGTGGGGAGCCTCTGTGATGGCCAGATCAGGGTACACTTACCGGGATATCCTGAACCATTACTACCGGGGACTGGAAATCCGTTAAGGCATCCTGCTATCTCTTTTTCGCGGGCTTCCTGGAAGCCTTCCGGGTTGTTTTCTTCACGGTCTTCTTTTTTGTGGACTTGCCCGGCCTCTTGGCGATCTTCTTCACAGACCTCTTCGCTGCTTTCTTTACCCTTTTCGCGGCCGCCTTTTTCATGACCTTCCTCGCGGCCTTTTTCCCCGGAGCCTTTGCCCGCTTCTGGAGGCTCTTTTCCGTCTTCAAGATGTCCAGGGTCGTCTTGATCACCGTGTCGGAATTCAAGGAGATGCTGTTGATGCCCGTTGCCACGAGGAAGCGCGCGAACTCCGGGTAATCGCTCGGTGCCTGACCACAGATGCCGATTTTTCTCCTCATCTTCCTCGCCTTCGTGATGGCATCCCGAACCAGACCCATGACCGCATGGTCTCTTTCGTCGAAGATGTGGGCGACCTGGGCGGAGTCGCGATCGAGACCGAGGGTCAGCTGTGTCAGATCATTGGAGCCGATGGAGAAACCGTCGAAGACCTTTCCGAACTCCTCGATCATCACAACATTGCTAGGGATTTCGACCATCATGTAGATTTCCAGCCCGTTCTGGCCCTGGACGAGCTTGTTTTTCTTCATGACGGCGACCACCCTTTTGCCCTCCTCCACGGTCCGGCAAAAAGGAATCATGAGCTTCACATTGGTGAGGCCCATCTCGTTTCTGACCTTTCTCATGGCCTGACACTCGAGGGCAAAACCATCCCTGTACCGGTCATCGTAATAACGCGAGGCCCCCCTGAAGCCGATCATGGGATTTTCTTCCACGGGCTCGAAGTAGGAGCCCCCGACAAGGTTCGCGTACTCGTTGCTCTTGAAGTCGCTCATACGGACAATGACATCGTTGGGGTAGAAGGCCGCCGCGATTTTAGCCACCCCCTGGGCGAGCCGGTCCACGAAAAAATCGGCCTTGTTAACATATCCCCGCGTCAGGGTCTCGATCTCCTCCCTGACCTTCGGGTCCGTCACCTTCTCAAACTGAATCAGCGCCATCGGGTGAATGCGGATGTAGTTGTTGATGATGAACTCCAGCCTCGCCAGCCCCACACCATCGTTGGGAATGGCGGCCAGGTCAAAGGCGACCTCAGGGTTACCCACATTCATCATGATCTGAGTTTTCGGCCGGGCCACGTTCTTGAGACTCACCCGCTGGAGGTCGTACTTCAGGATCCCCTCGTAGACATTTCCCACCTCGCCTTCGGCGCAGGAGACGGTGGCCTCCTTGGCATGGGCGAGGGCTTCAGTACCCCGTTCGGTGCCGACGATACAGGGAACGCCCAGTTCGCGGCTGACGATGGCGGCATGACAGGTGCGGCCCCCCTTGTTCGTCACAATGGCCGCAGCGATCTTCA
>JAPLJU010000106.1 GCA_026388445.1 Deltaproteobacteria bacterium | reverse complement strand
CCCGTCGCCGGCGATGTCGACGACGAGTTTATCCGGGAAGGCGAACTGAACGCCGATGGCGGCGGGGAAGCCGTATCCCATGGTTCCGAGGCCTCCCGAGGAGATGAAAGTGTTCGGATGGTCATACTTGTAGAACTGTGCCGCCCACATCTGGTTCTGGCCCACTTCGGTGGTGATGATGGCATTGCCCTTGGTGAGTTCGTAGAGCTTCTCGATGACGAACTGGGGCTTGATGACCGAGTTGTTCTGCGTATAAGAAAGCGGGACCTTCTGCTTCCACGACTCGATCTCATCGAGCCAGTCTTTCCGATGGGCATCGCTTGCGGTGTAGCTGTGGTCTTTCAGCATGCGATTGACGATCTCGAGGGCGCTCCTGGCGTCGCTGACGATCGGCAGGTCCGCGACGATGTTCTTATTGATAGACGAGGGGTCCACGTCGATATGGATGATATCGGCATTGGCCGCGAAGGTATCGATCTTCCCCGTCACGCGATCGTCGAAACGGGCGCCGATGGTGATCAGAAGATCGCAGTGGCTGATCGCCATGTTGGCGTAATAGGTGCCGTGCATGCCGGGCATGCCGAGCCAGAGGGGATCTGAGCCCGGGAAGGCACCGAGCCCCATAAGGGTCGAGGTGACCGGGATGCGGGCCCGCCGGGAGAAGGCCCGGAGTTCTTCCGAGGCCTTGCCGAGGATCACGCCGCCGCCGGTGAGGAGAAGAGGCTTCCTGGAGACCTTGAGCATCTCCATCATCTGGACGAATTTCTTGGAAACGGGTTTCGGCGGCTGCTCCAGCGTGGAATCGACCTTGACCTTCGTCGGATCATATTCCGCCTCGGCGGCCATGATGTTTTTGGGCAAATCCACCAGAACGGGACCCGGACGGCCCGTCCTCGCGATATGGAAGGCCTCTTTGATGGTCTTGGCGAGATCTTCCACGTTCCTCACGAGGTAGTTGTGCTTGGTGCAGGGCCGGGTGATCCCCGTGATATCGCATTCCTGAAAGGCGTCGTTCCCGATGAGATGGGTTGGAACCTGCCCCGTGAAGACGACAATGGGGATAGAGTCCATACTGGCCGTGGCGATACCCGTCACGGTGTTGGTCGCGCCCGGTCCGGAGGTCACGAGAGCGACCCCCACCCGACCGGACGATCGGGCAAAACCGTCTGCGGCGTGGACAGCGCCCTGTTCGTGACGGACAAGAATATGCCTGATATCGCTTCTGTACAATTCATCGTAGATGTCGATGACGGCCCCGCCGGGGTAGCCGAAAATCGTATCAACCCCTTCCTCCTTGAGGCACTGGATGAGAATTTGTGCACCTTTTAACTTCACCTGAAACACCTCCTGGTAAAAAATGACTAAAAAATAGATTTGACCGAAAAAAACCGCAGGCGATTCGTCGCTGCGGCTCTTTACGGAAATAAAAAGCCGCGGGTTTTCGGGGCCCGCGGCTCGTGTCTTTTATTTCAATCCCTCATACAAGACGAGCAACGGTCCCCGCCGCTACGATGACGACGACAACGACACCTACAACTACGGAGATCACGCTCGTCACGGATGAAGGAATCATGGTTCTCGCCTTAGTGAAGCTCAATTTCGAGTGAGTCTTATGATATAAAAAGAATATTTTGTCAAGAAAATTATTCTATTTCTTTTCATCAGGGTTCCACCAGCGCAGCGTCATGCGCTCCCGCTGCATATTGGGTGGGTGCTGTCCCCTCGATGAAGCATTCGAAGATCGCATCCCTCTGGTTGAATCCTGCCAGAAGCCCCGTCTTCGGGTCGATCCGCACAAAAGCCACCCCGTCCGGCACGGGGAAATATTCCACGGGCTGTCCCGCAAGGGCCTGTTCCATGAAATAGAGCCAGATGGGTGCTGCCACCCTTCCCCCCGTTTC
>JAPLJU010000030.1 GCA_026388445.1 Deltaproteobacteria bacterium | reverse complement strand
AGTCATCGGGGATAACGAGTGAAAAAATCTATCAAGGCCAGAATGGAGGTGCGCAAGAACCGGTTCAGGCGGCGGTCGCAGAAGATCCTCTACGAGATCTACAAGGTGGCCCTTCTCATGGCATCCGTCATTATCGTCAGTGCCCTGCTCATCTTCACGTACAACTTCATCGTGGTGTCCCCCTACTTCCAGCTGCAGGAAGCCGTCGTGAAAGGGGCGCAGAGAATCCCCCAGGAAAAGATCCTGAGCCTGGCCGAGATCAAACCCGACCAGAACATCCTGACGGTGAACCTGAAAGCCATGGCACGGAGAATTCAGAGCAATGTGTGGATCAAGGATGTCTCCATCAAGAGGGACCTGCCCAGCAAGCTGATTATCGAGGTGAGGGAGAGGAAACCGATTGCTCTGCTCAAAAAGGATGAAGTGTTCTACTACATCGAACGTGACGGCGTCATCTTTACCAAGCTGGGAAAGGACCAGCGGACCGATCTTCCCATTCTGACCGGGTTCTGCCGGAAGGGAGAAGACAATCGGGAGAGGATCCGAAAATCCATTGACCTCCTGGAGTATCTCTCCACCTACGATGAGATCCCGGGGCTCAAGAATGTGTCGGAGATCTATGAGGACCGCGTCTTTGGTCTCTCCCTTTTCACCGAAAGCGGGATGTGTCTTCTGCTGGGTTTCGACGATTTCGAAAGAAAACTCCAGCGCCTGAAGCCGGTCTTGGCAGACCTGACCCGGCGCGAGACCAAGGGGTTCCTGATCATCGATCTCAACAACCCCCACAAGGTCACCGTTCAGGGAAAAGAGCTTCCGACACCGGTGACGAAGGCAAAAGGCGTGAGGGCTTAAACCGGAAACAACCGGGGACACGAGGGGTCCCCGAATACCAAAAGGCTGGGAAGACTCATGGCAAAGAAAGGAAACATCATCGTCGGCTTGGACATCGGAACGAGTAAGATCTGCACCATCGTTGGCGAGATGACCAACACGGGGGTTCAGATCATCGGGATGGGCACACATCCTTCCGAAGGACTGCGAAAGGGCGTGGTCGTCAACATCGAAAGCACGGTGGAGTGCATTCGAAAATCCATCGAAGAAGCGGAGTTCATGTCCGGATGCGAGATCAGCTCGGTCTTCACAGGGATTTCGGGCGGCCACATCAAGGGGTTCAACAGCCACGGGATTGTGGCGGTCCACGGGCGTGAGGTAGACGAATCGGATGTCAAGCGGGCGATTGAAGCCTCCAAGGCCGTATCCATTCCCCTAGACCGGGAGATCCTGCACGTTCTTCCCCAGCACTATATCGTTGACGAACAAGATGGCGTGAAGAACCCCGTGGGTATGTCGGGTGTGAGGCTGGAAGCGAAGGTGCACATCGTGACAACGGCCATCGCATCGATGCAGAATATCATCAAATCGGTGAACCGCGTCGGACTCGATGTAAACGAGGTCGTCCTGGTCCAGCTGGCAACCAGCGAAGCGGTCCTCTCTCCCGATGAAAAGGAACTGGGCGTGGCCCTGGTGGATCTCGGGGGAGGAACGACCGACATTGCCGTCTTCCACGAAGGCAGCATCAAGCATACGGCCATTCTCACTGTCGGCGGGAATTACCTGACCAATGACATTTCCATCGGGCTTCGCACCCCTGTTATTGAAGCGGAAAAAATGAAAATCAAATACGGGTGCGCCAACACCTTCATGATTCCCCAGAATGAAACGATCGATGTTCCCAGTGTGGGCGGTCGCGAGGCCAGACGCGTCTCCCGGCAGATCCTGGGAGAGATCATCCAGCCCCGGATGGAGGAGATTCTCAGCATGACCCAGAAGGAAATCGTCAAATCCGGCTACGAGGATCTTCTCGCGGCCGGCGTCGTCCTCACCGGCGGCGCGTCCATCATGGAGGGCATCCTTGAACTGGCGGAGCGAATCTTCAACATGCCCGTGCGACGGGGCTTTCCGCTGGGCATCGGCGGACTCACCGATATCGTCAACAGCCCCCTCTATGCCACGGGCGTGGGGCTCGTCAATTATGGCAGTAAATCGTTCGCCCACAAGGCGACGAGAAGGAAAGAAGGCGGTCCGGGAAGTTACTTATTCAAAAAAGCAAAAAAATGGTTTTCAGAATTCTTCTGAGGGAGGGATGACGAATGTTTGAACTACTTAACGGAGGAACCGATCACCCGTCAAACGGCGCAAAGATCAAGGTGATCGGTATCGGAGGAGGCGGTGGCAATGCCCTGAACACCATGATCCAATACAATCTTCAGGGAGTCGATTTCATCGCGGCCAACACGGACGCTCAGTCCCTGGGTGTGTCGCTGGCACCCCTGAAGATCCAGCTCGGTGCGAACGTCACCAAGGGGCTGGGGGCAGGTTCCGATCCGGACATCGGACGGAAGGCCGCCATGGAAACAAGGGAGCTGCTGACGGCCGCCATGGAAGGGGCGGACATGGTCTTCATCACCGCGGGACTCGGCGGGGGAACCGGGACCGGTGGCGCACCCATCATTGCGGAGATCGCCAAGAATATGGGTGCCCTGACCGTGGCGGTTGTGACGAAGCCTTTCAACTTTGAGGGCAAGAAACGGGAGCGGCAGGCAGACGAGGGCCTGGCGGAGCTGCGAAAAACCGTCGACACCCTCATCGTAATCCCCAACCAGAGGCTGCTCAGCATCGGCGGGAAGAACATGGTGCTCCTCGAAGCCTTCAAAAAGGCCGATGACATCCTGTACCACGCCGTAAAGGGCATCTCGGATCTCATCATGGTTCCAGGTCTCATCAACCTGGATTTTGCCGACGTGAAGAGCGTCATGTCGGAGATGGGGCTTGCGCTCATGGGCACCGGCATCGCCAGCGGTGAGAACCGGGCCGTCGAGGCAGCACAGCGGGCCATCTCTTCGCCCCTTCTGGAGGACAACTCCATTCAGGGCGCCCGGGGTGTCCTTCTCAACATCACGGCGGGACCCGACATCACCCTGCACGAGATCAGCGAGGCTTCCACCCTTGTCCAGAACGAGGCCGACGAGGAGGCCAACATCATTTTCGGAACGGTGATCGATGACACCATGGGCAGCGAGGTCCGCATCACCGTCATCGCCACCGGCTTCGATCACAGCGGAAAGAAGCGGCAGACGGCCCCCAATGTCTCCCACATGGGCAGCTACAAGCAGAAGGAAGATTTCGCCACGCCGACCTTCATGAGAAAGGAAAAGACGCCGGCAACGGCCAGCGCCGCCATCAAAATGGGATTGATCGAAGACGGAGTGGATCGTGATCTCGAGGTGCCGACCTTTTTGAGAAAACAGGCCGATTAGCATGTCCCGGAGGCCGAGAGAGAAATACCGTGAACTTCTATCCGTCGAAAAAGGATATCAGAAGAAGCTCTGGGGGGACAGGATTCCCATCTGCCTTGCCTATCCCAACACGTATCGGACGGGCATGTCCAACCTGGGCTTCCAGACCGTCTACGATCTTTTAAATCGTCATCCCTCTTTCCTCTGTGAAAGAGTCTTCCTCCCCGATCCCGGGGATGAAAAGGCATTGTCCCCGGGATCGACCCTCCTTTTCAGTCTGGAGTCGGGAAGACCTCTCCCCGACTTCCATATCGTCGCTTTTTCCATCTCCTTCGAAAACGACTATCTCCACATCCTGCGCATGCTGGCCATGGGTCGGATTGCCCTGACAAACCATGAGAGAAAAACAGGGGCCCCCCTCATCCTCGGCGGCGGCATCGCGGTGACCCTGAATCCCGAGCCGCTGGCGCCCTTTTTCGATCTCTTCCTGCTGGGCGAAGGAGAAGAGATGATCGGGGAGTTCCTCGATCTCTACGCCGAACTCTGCAGGCGGGGCACACCCCGCGAAGAGGCCCTTTCGCGAATCCAGCGTGAGATCGAAGGGGCCTATGTGCCACGCTTCTATGCCGTCCAGTACGGCCGGGAGCACCGGATCAAGACCTTCACACCCGTAGACCGCCTCTTTCCTGAAAAGATCAGGTCGCGGCATATCCAGGACATCAACACCTTCGAGACCTGTGAGACCATCCTGACACCGCAGACGGAATTTTCCGACATGTTCCTCACCGAGGTCAGCCGCGGCTGCGCCCGGGGCTGTCTCTTCTGCGCTGCCGGTTACGTCTATCGTCCGGCCCGATTCCGGGGACTCGACCGGCTCACGCCATCTATCGAGAAGGGTCTCGCTACAAAAGGGAGAGTCGGGCTTCTCGGCACGGCCGTGTCGGACCACCCGGGACTGAAAGCGCTCTGCCGTTCGATCCTGGAGCGGGGAGGGACTTTTTCCATCGGCTCCCTGAGAGCGGATCGCGTGACGGATGAAATGACTGAACTCCTGAAGGCATCACGTGTGGAGATGGTCTCCATCGCCCCCGAGGCGGGTACGCAGAGGCTGCGGGACCTCATTCGAAAAGGGATCACGGAAGACCACGTCTTCAGAGCGGCCGAAGCCCTCATCGGCAATGGTGTCCTGAACCTGAGACTCTATTTCATGGTAGGACTTCCCACGGAGACGGAAGAAGACATCGATGGGATTACAGATCTCACCAGGCGAATCAAACATCACGTCATCAAGGCCTCCGCCGGCAGGAAGCGATTCCGCCGGATCACCCTGAGTATCAACCAGTTCATTCCGAAACCGGCGACCCCTTTCCAGTGGGAAGACCTGGCCGATGTCAACCTCGTGCGACGCCGGATCCGGAAAATCTCCCAGGCCCTGAGAAAGGAAACATCGGTCTCGGTGACCCACGACCTGCCGAAGTGGAATTACATCCAGGCCCTCCTTTCGCTGGGAGACCGCCGGGTGAGTCAAATTCTTGTCACCGCCTTCCAAAAAAATGGCAACTGGCCCCAAACGCTAAAGGAAGTCCACATCAACCCGGACTTCTATGTGTACCGGAAAAAGGGATTGGATGAAATCCTGCCGTGGGATTTCATAGACCACGGCGTCGCCCGCGAGACGCTGGAAAAGGAATATCTCGAGGCCCTTGGCCACACCCGGAAAGCCTTGCCGCCCTGAGTTCTTCACTGATCCGTATCTGGAACGATCCCGCAATCCCTCCCCCCCGCCAGGTACAGGGCTTCACAAACCACTCCCCATACGACAAGAGGAAGGCATTCCCGCCCGCAAAACCCCCGAATTTTCATGAAAATTGCATGTTTTTCATCCTTGATTTCTTTTCTACAAAAAGGTAGGCACTGGGTGAAGATCGGCCGGTACATACTCATCATACTCCTCATCCTCGGGTACCTGATCCTCTTCGGGAAAAACGGAATCGTGGATAACTATCGGCTCGGGAAAAAGCTCACTGCTCTAAGCGCCGGGAACGAAGAGCTTGCCCGGGAAATTGAAAGCCTGAGGGCGGAAGTTCTTCTCCTCAGGAAAGATGCAAAATACATCGAGGGACTGGCGAGACAGGAACTCGGCATGGTAAAAAGGAGAGACCTGATCTACCGTTATTCAGGCGAAGCAGCCGCCGCACCGAAAGATGTAAACCGGGAGGCGGGCACATTCAATACAGAAATCCAAGCGGGACTCTGAGGTCCACGGACGGGCCCCTCCCAGGAGGAACCTCCAAGATGTCAGAACAGTCAACATTAAAGCAGCGGATTGAAAATCACGGACTCATCGTCATCGCCCTGGGGTTGATACTGATTTACTGGGTCTTCGACACCATGGTGACGGATCAATTTCTTCTCCGACTTTTGGTGGTCGCTCTGATCGCGACTTACAGTGTGCTCACCCAGCACCTGATCAACTCTCGGAAAGATGCGGACATCGATTTGAAGAAGTCTCAGGAAGCTTTTGTACATGAAATCGATGCGCT
>JAPLJU010000189.1 GCA_026388445.1 Deltaproteobacteria bacterium | reverse complement strand
TCTCCGACCGGCGAGTAGTCGCATTTTCAACGCACGGCTTGAGCCCCGGCGACCTGCCCGGGTTATCCCGCCCCGCGCTCGCCATGGCGGTCGGAGACCCCGGGGAGTCGCCGCTGCTCCTGCTGGACGACGTGCTCACGATGAAGCTGAACGCCGATTCGGCCGTGCTGTCGGCCTGCAATACCGCCTCCGGGGACGGCCGAGCGCAGGAAGCCTTTTCGGGGCTTGCAAGGGCCTTCTTCTTCGCAGGGGCGCGTTCCGTCCTGGCCACGCACTGGGCCGTGGAGAGCCTCTCCGCACAGCAACTGGTGACGCGGACATTTTTTCACAAGGCGGCAAACCGATATGCCTCCCTAGCGGAGAGCCTGCGCCAAGCGCAGCTTGAGCTCATCGAGGGGCAGGCCGGGACCGCTTACGCACATCCGTTCTACTGGGCTCCTTTCTCTCTCTACGGTGACCCTTCCCAGTGAGAAGTGTTAAGGGGAACGTTGTTAAGTTTTAAAGTTGAGGGCCCATTCGGCAGAGTGACAGTGACGTGTCCTGCCGAAGAATTCCAGAATAGACGCTACCGGAGCCCTTCACCACGTCATAGGCGGGGGGATGGAAAGCGGCATGGCTTTCAGGGACGAAACCGAAAGGGATCATTTTCTCGATCGATTGAGAGAAATCCTCCAGGATACGAAGACTGGCGGTTGGCGCGGGCCGGACCAAGGGAAATGAAGGTCTAAGGCTCGAAAACGTCTGTTTTTGGGAAGGTAACCGTCGAATGTCAGCCGTGAAGCTTGGTCCGACCCGCCAGGGCCAGGACGCCGGGAACGAAGAACCCTGCAAAGACGGGCTTTCGCCGCTTATAAACTCAGAAGGTTAAAGTCCACAGATGAAAGGTAATTCCACTTTTGCCGAACGCGCATTTGGATTCTACCAAAGACTCACGACCCCAGGCCACTTGCCTGGGAAGGTGGAGGTGATGAACCCCTACCGCGACCCCGATGTCAGGCGATACGTGAAGCGGTTCCTCCAGCGGTACTACTCCGACAATCGCCGGAGGATCGCCGTCTTCGGCATCAATCCGGGGAGGTTCGGAGCAGGCATCACCGGCATCACCTTCACGGACCCCGTTGCGCTCGAAACTCTGTGCGGTATTCAAAATGATCTCCCGAAGAAGCGGGAACCCTCCTCTGTGTTTGTCTATGCCTTTGCCGAGCGGTTCGGCGGCCCGGCAAAGCTCTTCAAGGATTTCTTTTTCACTGCGGTGTCCCCTCTTGGATTCACGAAGGACGGCAGAAATTATAATTTCTATGACGATCCCTCTCTATTCTCCGCCACACAGCCCTTCATCGTGCAATCCCTGCGTGATCAGGTATCCCTCGGTGTGAGCCGTGACGTTGCACTGGTGCTTGGAAGCGGAAAGAACCGGTCGATATTTGAAGGTTTGAACAGGGAATTTGGTTTCTTCAAGACTGTGGTCTCCCTGGATCATCCTCGATTCATCATCCAGTATCGGCGAGCGAGACTTGATGAATACTTCCGAAAATATGAAGAAGCATTTCTTCTCGCCCTCGAAAGATCACGAACCTGATGTCGAAGAGCCCGAGCCCGGGCCCAGCTTGGGCAGAGCGTTGAGACTATGGAAGAAATTGGGTTCAAGTCACCCGCCTCCGCAGCTAGCCACGGTCTCCTGACCGTGG
>JAPLJU010000245.1 GCA_026388445.1 Deltaproteobacteria bacterium | reverse complement strand
ACGAGATTGCGCGGCCAGTGACAGCTTCGGGTGCGCGCGTGATGTCCATCCCGCCCATTTCGATCGTCACGCTGTTCGGCGGGAGCAGTCTTGAAAGCACCTGGGCAAGCTCGCTCCCGCCGCCCCCGGCATGCCCCACGATGGCGACATTTCGCAGTGAATTAGAATCGTACTTTGCCATAGAGGCTCCTTTCAAAAAACTTCCGAAAAATCGTAAATAAATTGTCTAGCCAACTAATCTTTTGGTGTCAAGATCATTTTTGGAATCAATCGCCTCTCCGGGAAGGCGGAGAGCTTCTGATCCTTGGTCGGCCTCCTAGGGGCACCCGTCTTTCACAACGGTCGCGGGGAGACTATCCCCTTGACAGCAACCGAGGATCCCAGTATATAGCCTCCCACGCATTTGTCTGAATGTGAACGGGAAATTGTGCCTCAAGGCCAGCGGAAGGGGATCTCGAGACTATCCTATGAAAAAAATGAGACAGATTAAGAAAATACTCATAGCAAACCGTGGCGAGATAGCCGTGCGGATCATGAGGACGGCCAAAGAGCTGGGGATCGGAGCGGTCTCCGTTTACGAAAAACCGGACAGCGAAGCCTATTTCATCCGCCTGGCCGATGAAGCCATCCTGATCGGTGACGGGCCGCGCAAGGACTATCTGGATATTGAACGGCAGATCTGGGCGGCCCGCAAGAGCGGGGCGGACGCCATTCACCCCGGATACGGGTTCCTGGCTGAAAACCCGGAATTCCCTGCGGCCTGCGAGAGGGCCGGCATTATCTTTGTCGGGCCGCCCCAGGGGGTCATCCGTGCCCTGGGCGACAAAGTCGTCGCACGCGAGATGATGAAGAAGGCAGGCATTCCTTTTATCCCGGGAACGGGAAACCTGTCCCACGGGGAAAAAGGGATCAAGGAAGCCATGGAGTTCGGCCAGAAAAACGGTTACCCCATCATGCTGAAGGCCTCGCTGGGGGGCGGCGGCCGGGGCATCCGCAAGGTCGAGGGTAAGTCCGATCTCATGGTGCAGCTTCCGCTGGCAAGGACGGAAGCCCGCTCGGCCTTCGGCGATGAAAGTATTTACGTCGAGAAATGCATCACCGCACCCAGGCACGTGGAAATCCAGATCCTGGCCGACCAGCATGGTAACATCATCCACCTCGGCTCGAGGGACTGCTCCATTCAGCGCAGACACCAGAAGCTTCTCGAGATTGCCCCCGCTGATCTACCGCCCACCGTGCGTCAGGCCATGTGCGAGGCCGCGATTGCCGCGGCGAGACAGGCCGGGTACGTCAATGCCGGGACGGTGGAATTCCTTGTGGACTCCGAGACGAACGAATACTGGTTCATGGAGGTCAATACCCGCCTTCAGGTTGAACACACCGTGACGGAGGAATTGACGGGCGTGGACATTGTCCGTGAGCAGATCCGGATCGCCGAAGGTCACGAAATCGATATCCCCGCGGAGCGTGTCCAACTCCACGGCAAGGCCATTCAGGTGCGCATCAACGCGGAAGACCCGAAAAACCATTTCATGCCGGAAGGCGGAAAAACCGTCGAGGTGTACCAGTCACCGGGCGGACCCGGTATCCGGCTGGATGGCATTGTCTACCAGGGATACAAAATCCCCACGGAATATGACTCCCTGATGGTCAAGATGACGGTCCGGGGTTATGACTGGGAACAGACGATTGACCGGCTCAAGAGGGCGCTCCTGGGGTTTTTGATCGTTGGGCCCAAGACGACGATCCCCTTTTATCTGAGTATCTGTGACGAGCCCGATTTCAAAAAGGGGAAATTTGATACGGGCTATATCGAGACTCACCCCGGGATCTTCGACTACCCGGAGGTGGAGCGCGAGATCGCGAAACTGGCAAAACTCGTTGCCGAAATCCACGTGAAGAAGATCAATCCCTTTGCCTACTAGGCGGGATGGGAAGGAATTCAGCATTCATCTCTTTCGGATGGAAGGGGAATCATCGACAAGGAAGACAGCATGAGAAAAGGTAAAGAGGCCTTTGAAGAGAGAATCACCCCCCGGGAAATGAAAGAGAAGGGGGTCCGTCATATCCTGGACAAGATCAAAAAATCGAAGGGCTACTATCTGACCAATACGGAGAGGGACCTTTCGCAATCCGATTTCAAGAACCGGATCATGCCGCACACGCAGATCCTCGTGGCCGAGGAGCGAAACGCCTGCGGGTATTTCTCCATCGAGATCAGCGGCGGTGCGTCGGTTCATGTGGACATGCTCCGCAGACAGATTAACCCCATTGAAAAACTTCAGGTCCTGAGCGCCCTGATGCCCGAGACGATGTTCCAGACCCTCTGCCGGGGGACCAACCTCTTTGGATACCGGCCTTACCCGGAGAACGTCATCCGTCTGACCGTGCGTGCTTTTGCCCCCTACGTCCAGGTCTGGAGGGTCTTTGACTTCCTGAACTACGTTCCGAATATGGTCCCCGTTTTCGAAGAGGTCAAGGCCGCTGACCGCATACTGGAGCCGTCCATCTGCTTCTCCACGGGCCCGGAGCACACAGACGCCTACTACGTGAAAAAGGTCGGAGAAATCCTGGATGTCACCGGTTCCGATATCATCCTCTGCATCAAGAATCACGCGGGTTTAGGAACGGCTAAAAGAATCGGTGACCTCGTGAAGTCGATTCTGCAGAAATTCCCCGACCTCATCATCCACTATCATGGGCACAACACCGATGGAAACGACATCGGAAGGACCGTCGAGGCCGTCAGAAACGGGGCGAAGATCGTCAACGGTGGAGACCATGCCTTCACGGGTTTTTACGGTCCGCCCCCGCTCTTGACCGTCATTGAAACCCTCGAAGATTACGGACACCGTGCCCTGGGGATCCACAAGCAGGCCATCATCGACACGTCGAACAAGCTGAGACCGGAGAGGGAGTATTACAAGGACTTTGAATCGCAGTTCCTCGGTTTTGACCCCACCGTTCAGATCCACAAACTGCCCGGGGGGGCCACCGGCTCGAGCTTTGAACAAGCCGTAAAGGGGGGGTTTCTCCATCTCATGCCGCACATGCTGCAGAATGAACTGCCCCGCGTTCAGGTCGAACTGGGAAACTGGTGGAGTGTCACACCGGGCTCCCAGATCCTCTGGACGACGGCTGTCAACAACGTCCTGAAACCGCCACGGTACAAGTCTGCCAACGATGACCTCCGGAGCCTCATGCTCGGTCGTTACGGGGAGTTTCCTTTTTATCGCCCCGCCGATGAGATTTACGAAGCCGTTTTTGGGCCTGAATGGAGGAAGATACTCGAGCGGGATGGGGGCTATCAGAAGGTTGAAGACGTGGACCTGGAAATCGAGAGAAGGGTGCTCGAAAAACGGCTGGAGCGAAAGGCAACGGAAAACGAGCTGGTCCTCTACCTTCAGCACCCCAATGACGCTGTCAACTTCTTCAAATTCGAAGAGAAGTACGGAAAGTCATGGATCCTGCCGCCGAAGATCTGGTTCAAAAAGGGCGGTTTCAACCTTGCAGAGACTTTTGAATTCCCCGATGCCTACGGAAAGCTCCACTCTCTGATCATCGGCCCCCAGCGCAAGACGAGCAGCGGCGACGTGGTCACCTATCTTGTCGTCGATCACCACCCGGAGCCCATCCTCACAGAGATGGAGCAGGAGGGCGAAAAGGTCGCCAGAAAGGCCACCCTTTCTACGAAGGAGATTGAGGCGCTCGCCCAGGCCGGTGACATTCGCTCACCGATCAAAGGGACGGTGAGTGAAGTCCCCGTTTCCGAAGGGGATGATGTGTTGGCAGGGCAGGTCCTGATTATCCTGGAGGCCATGAAGATGCTCAACAATGTTGTTTCAGTCATCAACGGGAAAGTCTCCGAAGTACTCGTTTCCCCGGGCGACCAAGTGGATGTCGGCGATCCCCTCCTGGTCGTCAAAAAGGCCCCTGAGGGAGCCGTGGGAAGCCATGACGCGACGAAAAAGTAGTAACAGGTCTTTATATTCTAATCGCCGGAAACGATTGCAGGACGGATTTTCCGACAGTCGTGGCGTCATAATTGCCGCTTAATATTTCTTGACTTTTTCCGATTGTATGATAGTTAAAACGCCAATTGACGGCTGATTCAAGCGCGTAAGATTGCAACCGATGGACACACAAGCGGCTTTACCCGTGCGGGATTAAAGAGATCTGTCGGGCAAGGTCATTCATATGCCGCTTTAAGTGCGGGATATGAAAGGAGATACGAAGTCGGTCTAAATTCATCTGCACGCAGCTGGCGTATCTTTCAAACCGTCGGAGTGGGGCGGTATAGAATTTAGGCTTGCGATTAACTCACCAAGAGTCATCTTTGAGACGAGCTAAAATGCAGAATAATTTCTATACCTTCTTGATTATTCCGCAGAAAAAGGGCCCGCCTAGGAAAATAACGGCCTCCCGGCGTCTTCTCAAGACCCTCCTTGTTTTTTCCGCCATTATCTTCGTCGTCTTTGCCTATTTTACCTTCGATTACACCTCCATCAAGCGGGACAAGGCCGAGGTCATCAGTCTCAGGGAACTCGCGGAAACCCAGAAGGCCGAGATCGACAAGATGAGCGAGAAGGTCGGCCAGTTTGAGCAAAAAATGGCGGACCTTCAGCAGTTCGATGACAAGATTCGGGTTCTGGCCCAGGAGATGAACAGGAAGACCAGGATTGCCCTGAAGCCCTCGACGAGAAAGAACCTCGCCCGGGCTCTGGGTGTCGGTGGTCCGATGCCGGATGATGAAATGGGAAAGGCCGGCGTCGATCAGATGAACCAGCATATGGAACGTCTGCTGGAGGATGCCAACCACCAGGAGGAAAGTTTCCGGGATCTGCTCGAGTTTCTGAAGAAGCAGAAATCCATCCTGGTGTACACACCCTCGATCTGGCCCATCAGGGGATGGGTCACTTCGGAATTCGGCTTCAGAAAATCCCCCTTTTCAGGCCGGAGGGAGTTCCACAAGGGGATGGATATCGCAACGAAACTCGGAAAGGAGATCGTGGCGCCGGCCGATGGAATCGTTGTTTCCGTGGAGCGTGAACATGGCATGGGGAACTCCGTTCAGATCAGTCACTCCAACGGCGTGGCCACCTCCTACGGCCATATGCTCAAGAGTGTTGTGCGCAAGGGCCAGGTCATCCGAAAGGGGGACATCATCGGTTTTGTCGGGAATTCCGGTCGAAGTACAGGCTCTCATGTCCACTACACGGTTTTTCTCAACGGTGTGCCCGTCAATCCAAGAAAATATTTACACTGATTATTCACTCGCACCCCTTTACAATTCAGGTTTTCATGTCTATAATATCTATGGATTTCCGGTAAGTTATTTGCCGGTTTTTTTTTGAGGTTTATCTATGTTTGACATGCTGAAAAATATCATCGGCAGCAAGAACGAGCGGGAGCTCAAGCGTCTCACACCTCTCTTGGAAGAGGTCAATGCCTTTGAACCCGTTCTCAGGAAGCTCGGTGACGCGGATTTGAGAGCCAAAACCCCCTATTTCAAGGAGAAGCTGTCCAGGGGTGCCGCTCTGGACGACATTCTGACGGAAGCCTTTGCCGTCGCCAGGGAGGCTTCCCGGCGGACGGTCGGTATGAGGCCCTTCGATGTTCAGGTCATCGGCGGGATCGTGCTTCACGAGGGCAAGATCGCGGAGATGAAAACAGGGGAAGGCAAGACCCTGGCGGCCACGATGCCGGTCTATCTCAACGCCCTTACGGGGGAAGGGATTCACATCATCACGGTGAACGATTATCTGGCCAGGCGTGACGCCGCATGGATGGGCCCCATTTATTCTTTTCTCGGGTTGACCGTGGGGACCATTGTTCATGGATTGTCAGACGAGGAGAGGCGTAAAGCCTATGCGGCCGATGTGACCTACGGGACGAACAATGAATTCGGCTTTGATTATCTTCGGGACAACATGAAATTTTCCCTGGAGCAATACGTCCAGAGGAAATTCAACTACGCCATCGTTGACGAGGTCGACAGCATCCTCGTCGATGAGGCGCGGACTCCCCTCATCATCTCGGGTCCTTCGGAGGAATCGACGGACAAGTACTACCGGATCAACCAGATCATTCCATCGCTGAAGAAGGACAGGGATTACACCGTCGAAGAGAAATCCAGGACCGTTGCGCTCACCGAGGAAGGCATCGCCCGGGTCGAAAGCCTCCTGAAAGTCAAGAACCTCTATGAGCCACGGAACATCGAGATCCTTCACCATGTGAACCAGGCACTCAAGGCCCACACGCTTTTTAAGCGCGACGTGGACTACGTCGTGAAGAACGACGAGGTCATCATCGTCGACGAATTCACGGGCAGGCTCATGCCCGGAAGGCGGTACAGCGATGGGCTGCACCAGGCCCTGGAAGCCAGGGAACACGTCAAGATCGAGCGGGAGAACCAGACTCTGGCCACCGTCACCTTCCAGAACTATTTCAGGATGTACAAGAAACTTGCCGGGATGACCGGAACGGCCGACACGGAGGCTGCCGAGTTCAGGGAGATTTACAAGCTGGACGTCCTCGTTACACCGACGAACATGCCCATGATCAGGGAGGATTGCCCGGATGTTATCTACAAAACGGAAAAAGAGAAGTACAAGGCGGTCATCGAGGAAATCAAGGAATTCAACCAAGAGGGGCGGCCCGTCCTCGTGGGAACCATCTCCATCGAGAAGTCGGAGCTTCTGAGCAGCCTCCTCTCCAAGACGGGGATCAAGCATCATGTCCTCAACGCCAAAAACCACGAGCGTGAGGCGGAGATTATTGCCCAGGCAGGCCAGATGGGCGCCGTGACGATTTCGACGAACATGGCCGGTCGGGGGACCGACATCAAGCTCGGAGACGGAGTGGCGGATCGGGGCGGCCTTCACATCCTGGGAACGGAGCGGCACGAGAGCCGCCGGATCGACAACCAGCTCCGCGGGAGGTCAGGAAGGCAGGGGGACATGGGCTCATCGAGGTTTTACCTCTCCATGGAGGATGATCTCCTTCGTATCTTCGGCGGGGAGAAAATCTCCTCGATCATGGACCGGATCGGGTTTGAAGAAGGTCAGCCGATCGAACACACCCTCTTGTCGAAGGCCATTGAAAACGCTCAGCGCAGGGTCGAAGGGCATAACTTCGACATCCGGAAGCACCTTCTGGAATTCGACAATGTGATGAATCGCCAGAGAGAGGTCATCTACGGCCAGCGAAAAACGGTGCTGAAAGGCGAGGAACTCTGGACCGTGGTGGAGTCCATGCTGGAGGATGTGGCCGGGGAGATTCTCGAAACCCATATGGACGAGAAGGTCCATCCCGATGACTGGGATTTAAAGGGACTAGAGGATGCCGTCTATCGTCAGTTCGGCCTGGTCATGCGCTTTTCGCAAATGGCACAGAACGGGGGAATCAACAGGGAAAAGGCCGCCGAAAATGTGGTTACGGAGGTGCTTGCCCATCTGAAGAGGAAGGAGCAGGAATTCGGCAAACCGCTCATGGACTATATCATGAGGATGATCATGCTCCAGTCCATCGATTCGCACTGGAAGGATCACCTTCTTTCCATGGATCATCTGAGGGAGGGTATCGGCCTTCGGGGTTACGGACAGAAGGACCCCGTTCGCGAGTACCAGAAGGAAGGGTACGCGATGTTCATGGACATGGTGGAGCGCATCAAGGAGGACTCCCTCCATAAATTGAGTCTCGTCCAGGTCCAGAGAGAGGAAGAAGCCGAGAAGCTTTATGACCGCTCGACACGGGATTACGTCATGAGTCACGCGGAATCGGGGAGTCCTTCGCAGCCCCAGAAGAAGGAAGGAAAGAAGGTGGGCAGAAACGATCCCTGCCCGTGCGGAAGCGGAAAGAAATACAAGAAATGCTGCGGTCAATAGACAGGAAAAGGGTTCATTCAGGACCGAGGTGACGCCATGGATGTCAAGAGGGGGGAAGTGACCGTACCCGGCTTTCTGGCCAGCGGTATTGAGGTGGGTATCAAGGAGGCGGGGAAAAAAGACCTCGCCCTCCTGTTCTCCGAAGTGCCGGCCGTCGCGGCCGGCGTCTTCACGAAGAACGTATTTAAGGCCGCTTCCGTTCTTCTGGATATGAGGAGGGTGAGGAAGGGCATGGCCCAGGCCGTTATCATCAACAGCGGGAACGCCAATGCCGCCACCGGCAGGGAGGGGTACACCGATGCCGTGGAAATGACAAGGGCGGTTGCCCGCAGGATCGGGATCGGGGATGAGCTTGTCCTGGTGGCCTCCACAGGTGTCATCGGGAAGCGGCTCCCCCTGGAAAAAATCATTGATCATGTCGACGAGCTTGTCGTGGGCCTGAAGCCTTCCGGCATCGCCGATGCCGAAGAGGCAATCATGACCACGGATTCTTATCCCAAGATCGAGTACCGGAAGATGTCTTTGGGTTCTCGGGCCGTCACGATTTGCGGGATCGCCAAAGGCGCCGGGATGATCGAGCCTCATCTGGCCACCATGCTGTCCTTCATTTTGACCGATGCCGCCATACGGCCGGACTGCCTGACGGCCCTTTTGAAAAGGGCCGTCGATCGGTCCTTCAACTGTATCAGCGTTGACGGCTGCATGAGTACAAACGACACGGTGATCATCCTCGCAAACGGCAAAGCGGGTAACAGACCGCTGACAAAGTCTTCGAAGGAACTCCACCGTTTCGAGGAGGCCCTCACCGATTGCTTGGAGGGGCTTGCCCGTTCTATCGTGCGGGATGGCGAGGGGGCCACAAAGGTCATCGAGATCACGGTAAAGGGCGCCAGAACCGAAAATGATGCGCGTAAAGTGGCCTATGCCATCGCCAATTCAAATCTCGTGAAGACCGCCTTCTACGGTAAGGACCCCAATTGGGGAAGGATTATCGCGGCCATCGGCGCGGCAGGCGTACCGGTCCCCGCAGAGTCCATGGAGCTTTTTTTCGATGATCTGCTCCTCTTCCGGAGGGGATCGGGTGTCGCCGTCGGGACGCAGCGGATCGAATCGGTTATGACGCAAGACCTGGTGAAGGTCACCGTAAAGCTCGGTATGGGGCGGAAATCAGCGAGGATTTTCTGTTCCGACCTGTCCTTCGATTATGTCCGGATCAACGCTCATTACACGACATAATCTGTGCTTTTTGTCTTGATAATTCCAGAGGTTTGTGTTATTCGTCGGCGCCAAACACGCACACCCTCTGACGGACCGGGGCGTGGCTTTTTTTTGAAAGCTGACCGGCCGGATGAGGAGGGTGGTGGAAAAACGCAAGAAAGGAGATTTTGTCATGTCTGCAGTATCCATGAAGCTTTTGCTCGAGTCCGGCGTCCACTTTGGACACCAGACCAACAAGTGGAACCCCAAGATGAAACCCTTCATTTTTGGGGCGAGAAACGGCATCTATATCATCGACCTACAGCAGACCGTCGAGATGTTCAAAACGGCTTATCAGTTCGTGGCGGAGACGGTTTCTGCGAATGGGGAATTGCTTTTCGTGGGGACCAAGAAACAGGCCCAGGAGTCCATCAAGGAAGAGGCGGAGAGATGTGGCATGCCTTATGTGAATTACCGGTGGCTCGGCGGCATGCTGACCAATTTTTCCACGATCAAAAAGAGCATCGATCGGCTGAACGAGATCGACGAGATGTTCAACAGTGAAAAAATCAATTTATTTCCGAAGAAAGAGGTCCTGAAATTCCAGAAGGAGCAGGAAAAGCTTGTGAAGGTTCTCGGCGGCATTCGTCGCATGAAGGGATTCCCGGCCGCCGTGTTCGTGGTCGACCCCAAAAAGGAAAGCATCGCCGTGCATGAAGCGAGAAAATTAAAGGTCCCCGTTGTGGCCATCGTAGATACCAACTGCGATCCCGACGAGGTGGATTATGTCATTCCCGGCAATGACGATGCCATCCGGGCGATCAAGCTGTTCGCATCGAAGGTCGCTGACGCCGTTCTGGAGGGTAAAAAACGATTTGAAGAAAAGGCCCAGGCTGAAACGGACAAAGGGACGGTAAGCAAAGAGAGCAAGCCGCTCGAAGCGGCGGAGACCGATGTGCCTGAAAGCGTCGAGACGAAAGACGCGGAATCGAAGGATGAACCGCCGCAGAGAAGAGACGGATAACCAGGAGATGACGGGAGGTAGAGGAGCATTGGAAATTTCGGCTGAAAAGGTTAAGGAACTGAGGGACAAAACAGGTTCGGGTATCATGGATTGCAAGGAAGCCCTGAAGGTCGCCGGGGGCAACTTCGATAAGGCCATCGAATACCTGCGTGAGAAAGGGATGTCGGCGGCCACAAAAAAATCTTCAAGGGCCACCAAGGATGGTGCCGTCACGTCTTATATTCACATGGAAGGCAAAGTCGGCGTCATGGTCGAATTGAATTGCGAGACGGATTTCGTCGCGAAGACGCAGGATTTCAAGATCCTCTCGAAAGATATCGCCATGCACATCGCCGCCATGAATCCCCTGTACGTCAAGGCGGAGGATGTGCCCGCTGATGTGATTGAGAGCGAGAGAGGTATCTATAAGAAGCAGGCCCTGACGGAGGGAAAGCCGGAGAAGATCGTAGAGCGGATTATCGATGGTAAACTCAAGAAGTATTACGAGGACGTCTGCCTCATGAACCAGCGTTTCATCAAGGATCAGGAGATGACCATCGAAAAACTCGTTAAAAATGCCATTGCCAAGACAGGTGAGAACATCGTCGTCCGGCGTTTTGTCCGTTATCAGCTCGGTCAATAATTACATCAAATCAAGATATTCACTTATATAGTTAAAGCATTGCTCTAGGGTCATATTCGTGAAGCCTGCGTATCAGAGAGTCCTTTTGAAAATCAGCGGCGAGGCGTTAATGGGAAGCCGCGCCTTTGGTATAGACCCCACGCTGGTGCGTTATATCGCCGGTGAGATCAGGGGCGTCAATCGGCTCGGCGTGCAGCTCGGTGTCGTTGTTGGCGGGGGGAACATATTCCGCGGACTGGAATCCGACGCGCGAGGTATCGAGAGGGCAACAGCGGATCACATGGGAATGCTCGCAACGGTCATCAACAGTCTTGCCCTGCAGAGCGCCCTTGAAGGGATTGGCTGTGACAGCCGTGTGCAGTCCGCCATCGAAATGCGGCAGGTCGCCGAACCCTACATCCGGCGAAGGGCCATCCGGCATCTGGAAAAGGGGCGCGTGGTGATTTTCGCCGCCGGTACCGGAAATCCCTATTTCACCACGGATACGGCGGCGTCCCTTCGAGCGGCCGAAATACACGCGGAGATGCTCCTGAAGGCTACCAAGGTGGACGGTATTTACGACCGCGACCCCGTGAAGGATTCCCGGGCGAAAATGTACAGGAAAATCAGTTATACGGATGTTTTGGCAAAGAATCTCAGGGCCATGGATTCGACGGCCATCTCCCTCTGTCGTGAAAACAGAATCCCCGTGAGGGTTTTCAATCTCGGGAAAAAGGGAAATATCAGGGACGCCGTCTGCGGGAAATCCATCGGAACGCTCGTCGAGGGCTGACATCATGGCATCGAAGGACAAGATATTCTCGGAATTGAAAGATAACATGGAGAAAGGCACCCGCTTTCTTGAAAAGTCCTTGAGCAAGGTGAGAACGGGACGGGCGTCCCTTTCCCTCCTCGACGGCATCAAGGTGGAGTATTACGGAACACCGACCCCCCTCAACCAGGTGGCGACGCTCTCTATTCCTGAAAGCCGTCAGATCCTCATTTCCCCATGGGATGTCAGTGCCATCGGCGCCATTGAGAAGGCTATCCAGAAGTCCGATTTGGGTCTCATGCCGGTGAATGATGGTAAGATCATCCGGATCAATATCCCGCCGCTCACGGAAGAGCGGCGCAAAGAACTGGCGAAGATCGTGAAAAAAACCGTCGAGGAAGGCAAGGTCGCCCTGCGAAACATCCGCCGCGATGCCAATGAACAGCTGAAAAATCTCAAGAAGCTCAATGAAATCTCCGAAGACGAACTCTTCAAATATCAGTCGGAGGTTCAGAAAATAACGGATGATTATATCAAGAAATCCGACGAGATTTTCAGTGCAAAGGAAAAAGAGATCATGGAGATATAGGGCTTTGATCCTTTAAGGCCATCCAAGGAGCCCCCGGGCTCCTTCTTTTTTCCCTTTTGGCCAGCAAACATGCCTTGCAAAGAGGGGCGCGCTATGATATTTCAACGAAAAAAGGGTAAAAATAATAAATAAATAGGTCTTATGGATGCCCT
>JAPLJU010000229.1 GCA_026388445.1 Deltaproteobacteria bacterium | reverse complement strand
CAAACGAGCTCAAGAAGATTCTTACTTCCATTGTCAAAACATCAAAAGAGAGAAAATGATTAAACTCAAAACTCAAAATTCAAAATTCAAAATTGCCGAAGGCTTTATTAACTCAAAACTCAAAATTCAAAACTCAAAACTATAGCAGGTATGCCTGCGGCATATGTACGAAAAGTTCTTCAAACTAAGAGAAAAGCCCTTCGAGATCACGCCTGACCCCAGGTTCATCTACCTGAGCGACAGTCACAAGGAGGCCCTTGCCTATCTGACCTACGCGATAAACGAAGGCAAGGGATTCACCGTGATGACGGGCGAGGTGGGGACGGGCAAAACCACCCTGATCAGGATGGTCATCTCCAGGCTCGACGGGCAGGTCCGCACGGCATACGTCTTCAACCCGAGATTGGACACGGAGGACCTCCTCCAGTACATCTGTGACGACCTCGGGATCAAGACGAGGCCGAATCTGACCAAGGGCCAGCTCATCTACCTGCTCCATCACTTTCTTCTCGACTGTTACAAGAAGAATGAGCGGGTGGTCCTGGTCATCGACGAGGCGCAGGCGCTGAACCCTGAACTGCTCGAGGAGGTCAGGCTCCTGACGAACCTCGAGACGACGAAGAGCAAGCTTCTGCAGGTGGTTCTTGTCGGTCAGCCCGAGCTCGACACGACTTTGAGCGACCCGAAGTTCCGCCAGCTCAAGCAGAGGATCAGCGTTCGATATCACATAAAGCCTATGGGCCTGATCGAGACGGAAGAATACATATTCAGGAGGTTGAAGATCGCCGGCGCCCGGCACGAGGTCATCTTCGACCCCGCGGCCGTCAAGGAGATTTACGAACGGTCGGGAGGCATTCCGAGGCTCATCAACATCATCTGCGACAACGCCCTTCTGACGGCTTATTCCTACGAGCGAAAAATGGTCGGGAAGGCGATCATCAAAGAAGTCGTCCGGGATTTGGAGGGGAAGGGCAAGAAAAAGAGCAGGAAGGTTTTCGTCATCTTCTCCATCCTCATAGCGATATTTTTCGGGGTGATCGGTTACCTGTACGCGGAGCACTTCACATCGCCTGCCGTCGTGAAGAAAGGCGTGAAACAGGAAGTGAATTACACGAAAAATGCATACAAGCATAAGGTTGCAACGGTTCATTAAGGCAAAAATTATGGGAAAAATGTTTAAAGCCCTCGAGAAGGCTGAACGTGAGAGGGGCTTGGAAAAAGAAAAGAGGATTTCACAGATCGACCGGCAGGAAGTTCCCCAGCCGCCCAAGGCGGATTACAGGGAGCGGGAGATCCTGCAGACTCTGAAAATCGCGGGCCGTACCACATTCAGTGACGGGCTTGTGATCTGCACCCAGCCCGGTTCCATAACGGCCGAACAGTTCAGGAAGCTGAGGACGCGAATCCTCGGTCTGGACCTCAACGATCCCCCGAAAACCATCATGATCACCAGCGCCACGGAGGCCGAGGGTAAAACGAGCGTCGCAGCAAACCTCGCTGCGGCAATCGCCTTCGAACTGAACATTAACGCACTGCTTGTGGACACGGACCTGCGCAACCCCTCGGTGGGTGAAATGTTCGGCTTCAAGCGCACGAGGGGGCTTTCGGATTACCTGACCGGCCAGGAAAACATAGCCAATTTCTTCATCAAGACGGGGATCGACAGGCTCTCCATCATCCCCGGGGGATCGGGCCAGGAAAATCCGTCGGAACTTCTCGGCTCCATGAAAATGGAAAATCTCGTGAATGAGCTGAAGTCGCGCTACAAGGACCGGTATATCATTTTCGACTCCTCGCCTCTTCTGGCGACTTCGGAGCCGGGCGTTCTCACCAAGATGGTGGACGGGATCGTTCTGGTCGTCAGGGCGGGTGTGACGCCCCGGGAAACGGTCCAGCAGGCCATATCCCATCTCGATGGCGAGAAGATCCTGGGCGTGGTACTCAATGACCTCGAGTTTAAATCAGATGCCTTGAATTCCCGCTATTTCGGTTCGTCCAGCTACTATTACAGGTATCGAAGAGAGCACAGGGAAAAGAAGCCGGAAAAACCCTGGCAGAAGTATTTGTCCTTCCTTAAGCAGAAGGGCAAAAGTTAACGCCACAAGCCACTAACCACTGGCCTTTACACTGGCCACAGCCCCATGGCGGGCACTTTTCGTCGTGGACCATAAGAACGCGTTTTTACAAGCGGATTTACCTGTCGATGTAATCGAGAGGGCGGGAGCTTGCCCCCTGGACGCGGCATCGAAAATAGCTTTCTGAAGGGTGATTTAACGTGAGCAATGGAATGAGCCAGTTTTCGCACCGCTCGACGCTGAGCCTGGCGTTTGCCTTTGTAGACTGCATCCTCGTGCTCTTGTCGGTGTTCCTCAGCACCTGGATTTTGACCCGGCACACTGGGATGGTCTTGCTGGACAGCGATCAGCCCACTCTGAAAGTCATGTTCCTGGTCGTTGTCGTCCAGCTTTCTTTCTACTATCTTGATCTTCACGAATTGCGGCATTTCCGGGAGCGGATCTGGATGGCGGTCCAGCTCGTGAAGGCCCTTCTGGTGTCTTCCGTCGTATTGGCCGTCGCCTATTTTATATTTCCCGATGCCGCGCTGGACCGGCGGGTGTTCGGGATCAGTATGCTTCTGATCTTTTACTTGGCATTCTTGTGGCGGTTCTTGTTTCCCTGGATAACGGACAAGGCGTTCTTCAAGGAGAGAATCCTGATCATCGGATCGGGTGACCTCGCGTTGAACATACAAAAACAAATAATTGATCATGGACAGGACGCGTATGAAATCGTTGGCTTTGTGGATGAGAAGGGAGAACGGGTCGGGCAACGGGCCGGAACCGATCGTGATCGGGGACTTCAAGCAGATCTCTTCCATTTGCAGAAAAAATCGAATTGACCGTATCGTCGTTGCCCTCGACGAAAGGCGCGGAAGACTCCCCGTAGACCAGCTGCTTTTCTGCCGCCTCAAGGGTATCAATGTTGACGATGGTATGACCTTTACCGAGAATCTGTTGGGCAAGCTTTGCGTGGAGAGCCTCCACCCCAGCTCGATCATTTTCTCAAACGGCATCAGGGGGAGATTCTATACGAGTAAGCTTAAGCGTGTTTCCGATATCATTTCCGCGCTATTTGGCCTTTTGTTCTTGGGGCCCATCTTTACGCTGATCGCGATGGCGATAAAGCTGGACTCGAAGGGCCCCGTCTTCTACAGACAGGACCGGGTCGGTCGTGATGGGAGGGTATTCAGCCTGATCAAGTTCCGCTCGATGGTGGTGGACGCGGAAAAGGATGGGCCCATCTGGGCGGTGCTCGATGACCAGCGTTGTACCCGCGTAGGAAAGATAATCCGGAAGCTGCGCCTTGACGAGATCCCACAGCTCATCAACGTCCTGAAGGGTGAGATGAGCATCGTTGGTCCCCGGCCGGAAAGGCCCTTTTTTGTGAAGAAGCTCGAGAACGAAATTCCCTTCTATTATCACCGTCACCTGGTCAAGCCGGGCGTGACGGGCTGGGCGCAGATATATTACCCTTACGGTGCCACGATCGAAGACGCGATCGAGAAGTTGAAGTACGACCTGTATTATGTCAAAAACATGTCTCCCGTTATGGACCTGAGGATCGTATCGGAGACGGTAAAAATCGTCCTCCTCGGCAAGGGCTCGCGATAGAAGTTAGTCCATTTAGTCATGAATTCAAAATTCAAAACTCAAAATTGGAGCAGGCTTGCAGCCTGCGACACAGATAGACCTAGACAGACCTAGATAGACCTAAATGGACGGAGCAGCAATGAGTCTTAGAGATCAAATTCGCAATTTCATCCTGGAAAACTTCATCCTGGAAAATCCGGAAGATCTCGTGGACGACGAATCCATGCTGGAAAAGGGTATCATTGATTCAACGGGCGTCCTCGAGCTTGTTGGCTTCATCGAAAGTACCTACCAGATCAAAGTCGAAGACGAAGAACTGATCCCCGAGAACCTGGACTCCATCAAGAACATCGTCGGCTACCTCGAGAGGAAGCTTGGCCTTTCACCGAAACCCGACGAAGTCAAGGTCCGCCTCGCCTCCCGCGCCTGACCTTGAGGCTATCACTCATTCTTTAATGATCTCACAACACACAACTCACAACTGCGATCTTACGCGGTAAGAGGAGAGCTGTGCTGCTTCAGAGCTTTTTAGAGGAAAGCGCCCGCCTTCATCCCCGCAAGATCGCCCTCGTTCATCGTGACGCGCGCCTCACTTACGTTGAGATCAACCGCCGCGCCAACCAGGTCGCCGCACTCCTAAGGGCACAGGGGATCCGCCGGGGAGACCGTGTAGCTATTTTCCTGGACAACTCCGTCGAGTCGGTTGTTTCCCTCTTCGGCATATTGAAGGCCGATGCCGTTTTTGTGATGTTAAGCCCACAGCTGAAGGCCCCGAAGCTGGAGTACATCCTGAACAACTGCGGGGCTAAGGCGCTCGTATCCGATGTGAGCAGGCTTAACGCCGCATCAGGCGTTTTGCCGAACGTCTCCAGCCTTGAGTCCGTTGTCTTTACGGGCGATCACAAAAAGATAAAACCAGACCTCCACCGGAATTTAATTCCCTGGAACGCAATAGAAAGTTTGAAAGATGCGCAGTGGGTGAAGCCCGCGAACATTGACATAGACCTCGCCTCCATCATTTACACCTCCGGCTCTACTGGAAACCCCAAGGGGGTCATGCTGACTCATCACAACATGGTTTCGGCGGCGACATCCATCACAACTTACCTGGAAAACGCCCCTGACGATATCGTCATCAATGGCCTCCCGCTTTCCTTCGATTACGGCCTTTACCAGGTCCTAATGGCCTTCAAGACCGGGGGGACGCTGGTCCTCGAGAAATCCTTTGTCTATCCCTACGAAGTCTTGAAGAGGGTGGTGGAGGAAAAAGTTACGGGCTTCCCCGGCGTGCCGACGATCTTTGCCATCCTGCTGCAGATGAAGGACCTGAAGAAGTATGATCTGGGTTCTCTGCGATACATTACGAATACCGCCGCGGCACTGCCGGTAAAGCACATTCAGCAGATCCGTGAAACCTTCCCGCAGGCGAAGCTTTATTCCATGTACGGCCTGACCGAGTGCAAGAGGGTGTCCTACCTGCCGCCGGAGGAGCTGGGCCGCCGGCCCGATTCAGTCGGAAAATGCATGCCCAATATGGAGGGCTGGGTCGTCGATGAAGACGGGAATCGTTTAGGTCCCGGCGTGGTCGGTGAGCTTGTCGTCCGGGGGCCAAATGTGATGAAAGGGTACTGGGGGGATCCGGATGGAACGGACGAAGTCCTCAAGCCGGGGATGCTGCCCGGCGAAAAGGTTCTTTATACAGGGGACCTGTTCAGGACGGACGAGGAAGGGTTCCTTTACTTTGTAGGACGCAAGGACGACATGATCAAGACGAGGGGTGAGCGAGTCAGCCCGAAGGAAGTAGAAAACGCGATTCATGAACTGGAGGGCGTTGACGAAGTTGCCGTGATCCCCGTGCCTGATGAGATCCTGGGTAGCGCTATCAAGGCCTTTATCGTACCCAGGAATGGATATCGCCTGACTGAAAAAAATGTACTGTCTCACTGCAAAAGATACCTGGAGGAATTTGTGATCCCGAAATACTTCGAGTTCCGCGACTCCTTGCCCAAAAACCCCTCCGGCAAAATCGACAAGTTAGCACTAAAACAAGAACC
>JAPLJU010000272.1 GCA_026388445.1 Deltaproteobacteria bacterium | reverse complement strand
AAGGAAGGCCTGAAGGGTTCGATGGAATCCACCTCGAGTCCCGCCATGGTCAGACGATTGGCGAGGTCCTTCGGTTCGATATCGATATCAACGTATTCCTTGAGCCAGCGAAGGCTGACGCGCATCGCTTACCCCCCCTTCTAAAACTGCTCCAGAAACCGCATATCGTTTTCGAAAAACATCCGAATGTCCGATATGCCGTATTTGAGCATGGCGATTCTTTCCACCCCCAGCCCGAAGGCAAAACCGGTGACCGCCTCCGGGTCGTAACCCACATTCTTGAACACCTCCGGGTCCACCATGCCGGAGCCGAGGATTTCCAGCCAGCCGCTCTGACCGCAGACACGGCAGCCACCCCCACGGCACATGACGCACCGGATGTCCACTTCGGCGCTGGGCTCCGTAAAAGGGAAGAAACTCGGCCGGAATCGCAAAGCCACGTCCCGACCGAATAACTGGCCGACGAAGTATGTGAGGACGCCCTTCAGGTCACCGAAGGTGATCCCCCGGTCTACCAGGAGCCCCTCGACCTGATGAAACATCGGGGTGTGCGACACATCCGAATCCGGCCTGTAGACCTTGCCGGGAGACACAATACGCACCGGTGGTTTTTGCTTCTCCATAACTCGGATCTGGACAGGGGAGGTGTGCGTGCGGAGCAGGACATTGCCGCCGATATAAAAGGTGTCCTGCATGTCCCGGGCGGGGTGATCTTTCGGGATGTTCAGTGCTTCGAAATTATAATAATCAAATTCGACTTCCGGCCCTTCAGCGATCTCGAAGCCCAGTCCCGAAAAGATATCACAGATCTCCCGGGCGACCTGCGTGATCGGATGAAGCCCCCCCAGACCGAAGCGACGGCCGGGAAGGGTCACATCGATCCTTTCGACGAGGAGCTGGTTTCCGCGATCCTGGGAGGCAACGGCCTGAAGGGCTCCGTCGATCTTCGCGGAGAGCGCTTCTTTGATTTCATTGGCGAACTGTCCCAGCAGGCGTCTCTCATCGACGGGGACGTTCCCCAACTGGCGAAGCACCTGGGTCAGAGAGCCTTTGCGACCCAGATACTTGACCCGGAGCGCCAGGAGCTCCTCCTGACTCCCCGCGGCATTCAGTTCCGCCTCGGCGTTTCTTTGAAGCTGCTCGAGAGCTTCCCTCATGTCTCGCGTCCACCTGCGGCTATGCTCACGATCTGTGAAAACCCACGCGGATCACTGACAGCGATATCGGCCAGCACTTTCCGGTCCAGAAGGACACCTGCCTGGCCGAGACCGGCGATCAAGCGGCTGTACGAAATATTGTTCAGACGCGCGGCGGCGTTGATCCGCGCAATCCAGAGGTTCCTGAACTCCCGCTTCCTCGCTTTTCTGTCCCGATAAGCAAAGGCCATGGCCCTGTTCACGGACTCCGTCGCAAGGCGGTACGTCCTTCTCCTGGCTCCGAAAAAACCCTTGGCCAACTTCAGGATTTTTCTGCGCTTTTTTCTCCCGGTGACGCTCCTTTTTACTCTGGGCATTTTTCTGCGATCTCCTGTTTCAAAGTGATTTCACACTGACCCACAGCGTACTTCTTTAAAAAAGCAGACGGATGAACGGTCCCGTCGCGACCGCCTCCCGGTGCCTCACCCCATGGACTTCTACATCCCTGTGGGATGAAAACTCAAAAGAGGGAATCCCTCCCCCTTCCAGACGCTTACGGCATGATGAAAATTTTTTATCCTCGAAGAGTCTGCCTGAAAAATTACAGATAGGGGATCAGCTTCTTGATTCCGCCTTCGTCAACCTTTTTCAGGACAGTGTTCTGTCTCATGTTTCTCTTTCTCTTGGCTGTCTTCTTGGTGAGAATATGCCGAGCGAAAGCCTTCTTTCGCTTTACTTTTCCCCCGGCGGTGAGGGAAAACCGCTTGGCGGCGCCTCTGTGTGTCTTTATCTTTGGCATAACGGAAACTCCGAAAACCTTTATTTTTCTTTTTTGGGGGATACGATCATGACCATGCTCCGGCCTTCCATTCTGGGCGCCTGTTCCACGGCGGCCACATCCAGAAGTTGCTCCCGGAGCCCTTCCATGATCTTCATGCCGATGCCCGTGAAGGCAATCTCCCTCCCCCTGAAAAGCATGCTGATCTTGACCTTGTCGTTGTGCTCGAGAAATTTTTTAACGTGACGAATCTTGACCTGCAAATCATGCTCGTCCGTTTTTGGTCGAAGCCGGATCTCTTTGACCTGAATGATCACCTGGCTCTTCTTCGCAACCTGAAGTTTCTTGCTCTGCTGATAACGGAACTTTCCGTAATCCATGATGCGGCAGACAGGCGGCGTCGAATTCGGTGCCACCTCCACCAGATCCAGACTGACCTTTCTTGCCTCCTCCAGGGCCTCCGCGAGGGGGATAATCCCCAACTGATTCCCTTCGAAATCAATGACCCGGACTTGACTGGCCCTGATCCCCTGGTTGATTCTCAGATTTTT
>JAPLJU010000305.1 GCA_026388445.1 Deltaproteobacteria bacterium | reverse complement strand
ATCGCCGCCGAAGGCGAGGGAGAGATCGGCTGCTGTGATCTGTGCCCGCTTGAAGAAGGGGATCCGCATGGATCGGTAATTTTCGACGTCGTTGAAAAAGGGCATTTCGCTCAGGATCCGGACAAGACGTTCGGCCGAGTCCCCCGCGGCCTCGATCAGATCGACGAATCTGCCGTCGTAGTCCTTGATGAGATAAGCGCCCAGGTCGTTAAGCGCCCTTGCGAAAAGGTCCATGAGCTCGCGGATGGGTCCGCTCGATAAATCCTGGCCGAATATCTTCGCGCAGTCCTCCGCATGAAGCTTCGTCAATTCCTCCGCCGAGAGGGGGCCGTGTCTCCGGTAATAATCGTTCAGGGAAGAGGCAACCGTGAAGTAACCGGACATGCCGGGGCGCTTTCGAAGGTGAGGGAAGTAACCGGAGCCGAAATTGACGGCATTCAGAGTCAGGAAAAATGAGGCGGTGTCTTCCCCTTGGCCGAGATAGTGACGGGCGGGATCAAGACCGGGCGGGGTACCGCTTGCCCTCTTCAGCGAAGTCGCATAGGAGGCAATGCGGTCGTCATGGATCCTCACATGGGCTGCGCTCTTCGCAACGGTCTTGCAGGCCGTCCTGATCTCATCGAGCAAATGGGTATTCACTTGACCCCTCCTGTTACCCTAGGGGAATACCGCAGATGGACCGATCATTCAAGACCCAATCCGGTATGACGTGCCTGATGTTATGTGCGAAATCCCGGTGCGGGTGTTCAATCTGTATATCGCCCTTTTTTTGTGATATGAGGCAACCAGGAATTCGGACCATCACCTCCGGGGAACAATTTCCTGCGCCAGAATGTCTAAAACAGTAGATAACCGAAAAACGGCCGTTCGCGACGAGGATTACGAAATCATCCTTTCCTGCCGGAAGGGTGATGACGAAGCCTTCGGGGTCCTTGTCGAGAGGCACCAGAAGAAGATGCTCAACATTGCGCTCCGGATGACGGGCGACTACGACGAGGCCTGTGAGATCGTCCAGGAGGCTTTTCTTGCGGCCTACCGGGCCATCCGTAAATTCAGGGGGGAAGCAAAATTCTCCACCTGGCTCAATGGCATCGTGGTCAATGTTTCAAAGACACGGATGAAGCAAACGACACAGCGCCGGCAGAAAACGGTTTCAATCGATGATCCCGCGGATGGCCCCGGCGACAGTCTCGCCGGCAGCGAGGCTTCCGCACTGGAGGCGCTGGAGAAAAAGGAAGTTCAGGCAAAAGTGCAGCACTGCATCAACGCGCTGGATGAGGAGCACCGTGAGGTCCTGGTCCTCAGGGATATCCAGGGGTTCTCATACGATGAAATCGGTGATATTCTCAACGTGCCGGAAGGCACAATCAAGTCGAGACTTTTCAGGGCAAGGGACGCCATGAAAAACTGCCTGAAGAAGGAACTCGGGGAGCTGTGATGGACTGCAAGCGTATCGAGGAAAAACTTCCGGCCTATCTCGAGGGGGCTCTTCCTCCTGAAGAGGGGAAGCTCATCGAGGGGCATGTCGCCACCTGTCCGAACTGCCGTGTCGCCCTGGAAAACCTGGTGAAGGCGGGGAAGCTCGTGCGGGAACTAGAAGAGGCCGAGCCGCCCCCCTGGCTCAAGCAGCGGATCATGGCAAGGGTCAGGGAAGAGCGCGAGCGAAGGGAAGGCTTTCTCCGGAGGTTATTCTACCCGCTTCACATCAAGATTCCGGCAACAGCCCTTGCCACTGTCCTGATCGCTGTCTTTGCCGTTTATGTCTTCAGGGCCGTTGAACCCGAGACGACATACCTCCATCAGGCGCCTTCCGAACCGACCCGTATTGCCTTGGAGAAGGAGGTTCCGAAGTCACCTGAAGCTGCACCGCCGAAGGTCACCGTCCAGGAGGCACGCCGCGAAAAAGACAGGATCACCGTTTCAGAAGCGGAACGGGAGGGCGAAAGAGGAGCGGTTTCATCTGATAGAAAGGAAGTGCCGCTCAAACCGGCGGAGCAGGCCGTTGCGGAGAGGAAAATGGTGCACGGGCAGGAAGCCGCTCCGGGTATGTCAACCGACGCAGGAAAAAAGAAGGAGACCGCCGTGGCCCAAAGTGCC
>JAPLJU010000206.1 GCA_026388445.1 Deltaproteobacteria bacterium | reverse complement strand
GCTGGAGGAATGACCCGGTGACGGCTTCCCGCATGGCCATCAGAGTCGCCCGGAGGATGTTCACACGATCAATGACGGATGGCTCCGTCACACCCAGGCCGATGGAAAGGGCATCCCGGGTGATGACCTCATACAGCCTGGCGCGCACCCGGGGCGTGAGCTGCTTGGAATCCCGGACCTCGCCGTTTTTATAACCCCGGGGTAACACCACCGCGGCCGCGACGACGGGCCCGGCAAGAGGTCCCCGCCCCGCCTCATCAATACCGGCGATGACCGTGAAGCCGCAACGGTATGCCTTCGATTCAAAAGAATCCATGTTCCCCGATGAAAGCCTGACGGACTGAAAAATGTGCCCACAAAAAACGGGAACCGGCTTGATGCGGCCGGTTCCCGTGGGACATCGCTTCTAGTCAGCCTCTTTGATCTTGGCCTCTTTCCCCCGGCGCCCTCTGAGGTAGTAGAGCTTGGAACGCCTCACCTTCCCCCTGGTCACCACGTCAATCCGGTCCAGCACGGGGGAGTGGAGCGGGAAGGTCCTTTCGACACCGACACCGTATGACATCTTTCTCACCGTAAAGGTTGAACGGCTGTTGCCCCGTTTCCTGCGGATCACGACACCTTCGAAAACCTGGATTCGCTCCTTCTGCCCTTCGACGATCTTGACATAAACCTTGACCGTATCGCCGGGTTTGAAATCGGGGATATCCCCCCTCATCTGTTCTTTTTCGAGCATCTCAATGATATCCATAGGTGTAAAAGCCTCCCTTTTTCATATCTATGTTATTTTGTCTCGAGCCCATCCTCAAAAGCGCTGTGTCCGGGACACCGGCGCACCCTTCTATCTCCCATGCCGTAATCTGTCCAGAACAACCGCAACGGCAGATCGTACGGAAAGATGGTTATAGCCGCCGGAGTTCCCCAGGGGCTCCAGAATAAAATCCGCCCGCCCGGTGACCTCCCCGGCCAGGCCCGACCCGGTCCCGAAGAGGAGGAGATAGGCTCCGCCGTCGGACGCCATATGTCTCCTCAGTTCTTCAAAGCCGATCACCCCTGCAGAGAACCTCGCCCCGGTTACGACGATCCGGGCCCGGCAACCGTCCCTTTCGAAAATGTCGGCGATCACTTCATCCAGAGAACCCTTTACTTCCGCAAGGCCGAAAGCCTCCCGCCTCGACGGGTTGTAGAGGGCCCCGGGGCCTTCCTTCCAGTGTCGCAGGATCTTCCTGACCAGGGCCTTTTGCTGCTCGAGGGGTGTTACGATATAGAACCGCTCGGCGCCATAGGTCTTTGACGACCTGGATATGTCATGAATATCCAAGTTCGTCACGGCCGTCGTCACCACCTGCCCCCGCCGGTCGTAGACGGGATGATGCAAAAGAGCAATGTATAAACGCGGGGGTATCTTCATCGCCGAAAGGAAGGGGCCTGTTTCATCCTTCCTTTTTCAGGGCTTCCATGATTTTCAAGTCTTCTTCAGAAAGTGCCGCCCTCTTCAGAAGGTCGGGCCTTTTGTTGAGCGTCCTTCTCAGCGATTCCCGACGCCTCCAATCTTCGATGTTCCTGTGATTGCCTGTGAGAAGAACTTCGGGCACCTTCCATCCCCGGTATTCGCTCGGCCTCGTGTACTGGGGGCACTCCAGGAGGTCCTCCGTGTGAGACTCCGACGAGGTGGAGGCCATGTTGCCAAGCACGCCCGGAACCAACCGGGAGACGGCGTCAACAATCACCATGGCGGGGAGCTCCCCGCCCATCAGCACATAGTCACCGATGGAGACTTCCCTGTCGATCAGGTACTCCCGCACCCTCTCGTCAACTCCCTCGTAATGACCGCAGATGAGGACGAGCCTCGAATGACCCACAAGCTCACCGGCCAGCTTCTGACTGAAGGGCTCCCCCTGCGGCGTCAGGAGGACAACATGCGCCCTGACTCCCTCATGGAGGAGGGCATCCAGGGCTTCGGCAACGGGCTCCACCTTCATGACCATGCCCGCACCACCGCCGTATGGATAGTCATCGGTCACCCTGTGCTTGCCGCGGGCGTAATCGCGGATGTTGTGAAGGTTGACCTGAATCAACCCCTTTTCCCGGGCCTTTTTCAGAAGGCTGCTGTCAAGAGGAGACTGGAACATTTCAGGGAAAAGGGTCAGGATGTCAAAGATCATCATCTTCTTATTACAATTTACAGACCTTTCAGCAGTCTCACCGTTATCAGACCTTTTTGAATATCGACCTTCCGGACAACCTCGGAAATGGCCGGAAGCAGGATCTCTCTTTTCCCCCCGCCGCAGACGTAAACGTCATGGCTTCCCGTGGGAAAAACGGCCTGAATCCTTCCGAGGGTCTCCCCCTCTTCGGTGACCACCTGAAGGCCGATCAGGTCCCGCCAGTAATATTCGCCCTCGGGCAACGATTGTAAATGCAGGGCCGATGCAAACACCCCCCGTCCAACAAGCGCCGATGCGGAATCTCGATCCCCGATCCCCTCCAGTTTCAGAACAAAGAATCTTCCGTCCCGACACGTGACCTGTTCGACCCTGAAGCGTCTCAGTCCCCCCTCTTCTGTTTCCAAAAAAGCCTCTCCGAGGCTGTCAAGGATCTCCCCCGATTCCAGGTAGGACGCGACCTTCAGGCAACCACGGAGGCCGTGCAACTTTACGATCTTGCCGATTTTAATCAGCTCCATGTTCCGTGAAACATCTATTCGATGATTTCCAGGACGGTTCTCTTGTGAACCTTGGCTGATGCAGCACTGAGGATCGTTCTCATGGCCTTTGCCGTTTTTCCCTGTTTGCCGATGACCTTGCCCAGGTCTTCCTTGGCTACTCTCAGCTCCATCACGGAAGTCTGCTCTCCATGAACCTCGGAAACCTCAACTTTGTCGGGGTTGTCGACCAACGCCTGAGCGATGTACTTGATCAAGTCCTTCATCGCCACCACCTCCACTGATTTCGTTTGCGGGAAACCTTCTGACAGGAAACGACAAACAACCCTGAGCGCTTTTTCTTCGACCTGATTCTAAGCCGCTTTTAACCGGCCCGTTGAGTGGTGATCCCCTTCTTTTTCAGTAACTGAGAAACCGTCAGCGTGGGTTCGGCTCCCTTGGAGAGCCATTCCCGAACACGTTCCTCCTTGATCGTCACCTCCGGCGGGTCTTTCTTTGGATCGTAATTCCCGAGCATCTCGATGAAACGGCCGTCTCGCGGCGATCCGGACTCGGCGACCACGATCCTGTAGAAAGGTTTTTTCCTGCTCCCTGCGCGCGTCAACCTGATTTTCACTGCCATTTTACCTGACCATCTCCTCCAGATTTTGTGAAAAAAGAGCTATTAATTATCATAACATTTATCATTTTGAAAGATTTTATTTTTAAAAGGGAAACTGCCCTCGCCGGAAGGCCTTCGCCCCCTCTTTGGACATCATCTTTTTCATCATCTTCCGCATCTCCGCATAATTCTTGAGCAGACGGTTGATGTCCTGAACGCTGGTGCCGCTTCCGCGGGCGATCCGCTTTCGCCTCTGACCGTCGATCAGGAGCGGGTTTCTGCGTTCCTTGATCGTCATGGAATCGATGATGGCCGCGGTCCGGGTGAGTTCCCGATCATCGACCTCCATGTTCTTCATGGCCTTCATTTTGCCGAAGCCCGGCATCATGCCCAGGATTTCACTGAGCGACCCCATCTTTTTCATCTGGGTCAGCTGATCCCGGAAGTCCTGCAGGGTGAACTCGTCCTTCCTGAGTTTTTTCTCCAGGGCCTGTGCCTGTCCGAGGTCCATGGCCGCCTGGGCCTTCTCCACGAGGCCCAGGATGTCACCCATGCCGAGGATCCGCGTTGCCATCCGATCGGGATAAAAAATTTCCAGAGCATCGATCTTTTCACCGACGCCGACAAACTTGATCGGCTTTCCCGTCACGGCCCGGAGTGACAGGGCCGCGCCGCCCCGCGCATCCCCGTCCATCTTGGTCAGGATGACGCCGTCGATCTCCAGGCTCTCATTGAACTTGGTCGCCACCACCACGGCATCCTGCCCCGTCATGGCATCGGCCAGAAGGAGAATCTCCGATGGGTTGATCACCGCCTTGATCCTTCTGAGTTCCTCCATCATCTCCTCGTCAATATGGAGCCTCCCGGCGGTGTCCATGATCATCACGTCGAACCCGCTCCGGCGGGCCTCCCCGAGGGCGTCCGCGCAGATTTTGACGGGGTCATCGGTGCTTTTGGAATCGAAAACGCCGGCGCCGATCTGGCCGGCCAGGATCTTCAGCTGATCGATCGCCGCAGGCCTGTAAACGTCGGCAGGGACCAGGTAGACCCTTTTGCCCTGCTGGATGAGATGATGGGCCAGCTTGGCGGCTGTCGTCGTCTTCCCACAGCCCTGAAGACCCACGAGCATGAGGGAGGCGGGGAGCTGCTTCGCGAGCTTCAGTGTCGGGGCGCTTACTCCCCCCATGAGCTCCACGAGGCGGTCGTGCACGATCTTCACGACCTGCTGGCCGGGCGTGATGCTGTCGAGAACCTCCCGGCCGACGGCCCGGGAGTTCCCGGAGGGCTTCCCGGATGTTGTTTTCATCAAGCCGTCCCCGGCTCCGGAGTTTCCTGAAGACCTCGTCTAATTTTTCCGTTAAGGCCTCAAACATTCCGGTATATCCCCTACCCGTTTTCCTGGGGCGCCACGAGACATTGCAGCCCCTTGATCTTTCTCTCGATCTCCGCGCCAACCCGGCGGGCATCCTCGCGCGTTTCGAAGCCCTTCAGTTTGACCCGGTACCACTTGCCCTTGTTGGGGACGTCGGCGACGTCCACGAAAGGATCATACCCCATCTGGATGAGGGTACCCCTCAACTCCTCCGCTTTCGTCCGGTCCTGCAGGGAGGCCACCTGGAGGACGAACTTTCCCTTTGCCGCAGATGCCTTCTCCGCGGCCCTGGGTGCCGGTTCCCTCGTATTCTTGAGCTCCCCCGAGGATTTCACCGCGTCGGACTTCTTGGTCAGGGTGTCAAAGTAGGACAGTTTGAATTCGTCCTTCTCCCCCTTCGGCGCTTTCTTCGCATCCTCCCTCTGGCCCTCTCCCTGCTTCTGGACCTCCTCCTCGGGGGCCCGTGCGATCTTCTGCTTGATCAGGCGGGGGATGCTTTTCACGATATCCTCCGGGGCACTTTCGATGTTCACGCCCACCATGACGCCGAAGATGAAGGAGGCAAGCAGCAGGCAGGATATCCCCAGCGTGAAAAGAACAATGCCCAGCTTGCCGAGCTTGAATTCGAAATCTCTTTTCTGATAGTCCATATCAATCCGTTCTTACATTTTTTCCGGCGCCGTCACGCCCAGGATGGCGAGGGCGTTGCGGACGACCTGACCGATACAGCGGACCAGATAAAGCCTGGCCCGGCTCAATGTCGGATCATCGGAAATGACGCGGTTCTTATTGTAATAGCTGTGGAAGGTGCCGGCAAGATCATTCAGGTAAAAGGTCAGGCGGTGCGGCTCCAGCGCCTTCGCACCGGCCTCGACGACTTCGGGAAACCGGATGACGCCCTTGATGAGCGCAATTTCCTCGGGGAGCGTAAGGACCCCGGGATCGATTTCACGGTAACGGGGAATCGCAAAGCCTTTCTCCAGGGCCGTTCTCAGGATGCTCGAGATCCTGGCGTGGGCGTACTGGACGTAGTACACGGGGTTTTCATTTGACTGCCGCTTGGCCAGATCGAGGTCAAAATCAAGGTGGCTGTCGGACCGCCTCATCATGAAATTGTACCGCGCCGCGTCCTTGCCCACCTCGTCCACGACGGCCCGCAGGGTGACGAACTCGCCGGCCCTCGTCGACATGGCCACGGGCTTCCCGTAACGGAGCAGGCTCACCAGCTGGACCAGGACGATCTTCAGCCTCTCCCGCCTCTGCCCGAAGGCCTCGAGGCTCGCGTACACCCGGGGAATGTAGCCGTGATGATCCGCCCCCCAGACGTCGATGATGAGGTCGAATCCGCGCGCGTACTTGTTCTGATGGTAGGCGATGTCGGCGGCAAAGTAGGTCGGAGTGTCGTTTTCCCGCACCACCACGCGGTCCTTTTCGTCGCCGAATTCCGTTGATTTGAACCAGAGGGCGTCTTCCGCCTCGTAGATGAGCCCCCTTTGTTTCAGCGCCTCGAGAAGCTTAGACACCTCGTTGTTTTCAT
>JAPLJU010000212.1 GCA_026388445.1 Deltaproteobacteria bacterium | reverse complement strand
GCCGATGCCGGTGCGAACATGATCAATCTGCGGGACAGCGTTCAGAATCTCAGGGGCTCCGTCGATGAGATGAAAAAGGAATTTGCGGCGCTAAACCAACAGAAAGGCGGCAGCCTGAAAGAGATGAAGGAGAAGATCGATGACCTCTCCTTCCGGGTGGAGTATATTGAAAGCTTTATCGGGGTGAGCAAAAAGGAAACGCCGGGTGCCGCAAAGGAGGAAGGAAAACCCGCCGCGGCAGCAGGCGCCGAGGCCAGGAGCGAGCGGGAAGCCGCCTACCAGGCCGCATACAAGACCTTCAAGGAAGGAAAGTACGCCCCGGCCCGGGAGGAATTCAACAAGTTTCTGAAACAGTACCCGAAAGGGGAATACGCGGACAACGCCCAGTTCTGGGTCGGCGAGTGTTACTACCTGGAAGGGAACTACGAGAAGGCCATCCTGGAGTATGAGAAGGTCATCAAAAACTACCCGAAGGGCGGCAAGAACCCCGACGCCATGCTCAAGCAGGGCCTGGCCTTTCAGAAACTCGGCGACAAGCAGAGTGCCAAGCTCATCTTTCAGCAGGTGACGAAGAAATACCCCAGTTCCAATCAGGCCAAAATCGCAAAGGCAAAGCTCAAAGAGATCAAGTGAGAAAAATGCCCTCCCCGGCTATCTCCCGCGGAGGCTTCCTCAAGAACTCAACGTAAAAGGTCCCGCACGGGGACCTTTTTTTTTGCTGAGTTCCACCGGGAAAATCTTTAATCAATGTACAGGGGAGTTATGCCGGGCGGGATCTCGAGGTCGAAGAGATATTCGTCTTCGTCTGAGGCGATCTCAGTGCTTCCGTGGCGGATGAGGATATTTGTCTTTTCGGGCTTGAAGAAATCAAGGATGAGTTCTTTCGGGATGATGAAATCCCCGGCGGGGCCGTAAGAGACCAGGCTCACCTCACAGAGCACATCGCCTTTTTCGGTCAGGATTTCTGTCCTGACCAGGCGGTGATCCAGCGGATCAATCCACAGGGAACCGAGTTTCCCGGCGCTATTGAAGGCGTCGATCCGGTAGAGATCCTCCTCCGTCCGGCCTTCAAGTCTTTCCGCTGCGGCGATGCGAGGCGGCGGCATGCCGAAGAGAAGGGCAAGAAATTCGTCCACCTCGATTCCCCAGGGTAGAAACTTGGAGATGTTCTCTCTCGTCGGCTTCCCCACATAGAATTTTCCCTCCTTCGGGAAAAATACCTTGAGCCGGTCTTCATTGGCGGACAGGAACAAGTCGGGAAGCCCCCAAAACGGCATCTCCTCGATGCGAAGGGAGGAGGGTCTTTTTGCCAGCAGGGCCATCTTCACGGTATAGCGCCCATCGACCGCGGTGACCGTCAGGGTGCTCACCCCTTTCAGGGTGTCTTCCCCGGCGTTTTGTTGCTCAAGCTTCGCCAGGGCGCGCCCGGGTGAAGAGAAATCCTCTCCGAGAAGGAGCGCTTTCCGCGGAGCACACCCTGCTGCATAAACGGCCATCGAGATCATCAGAAAAAAGAGGGCGGTTTTTCGCATCGTCAATCGAACAGGCTCCATGTGTATCCCCCGTGCCCCATGCCGAAAGCTTCCATTTGAAGATCCCTTCCGGCGGGGGCGGGAGGTCCTGGCTGTCAATGATGTGTTCGGGCGGTTGGCGGGAAATGGCTCCGGCGGTACAGGGCGACTCCGGAAATTTTAAGATCGGGTCATCTTTTTCAGTGATGACGCTACCTGCTTAAAGTGTCCATTTTATCGCGGACCTTCTCGGCGTCGGGTTTCAGCTGAAGCACGAGCTTGTATTTTTCGATGGCGTCCTGAACCCGTCCAGTCCTGGCGTAGGCATCACCGAGGTGTTCCGCGATGGCAGGGTCTTCGGGCAGAATGCGTAAGGCCTCCTCCAGGTACTTGACCGCTTCATCAGTGCGGTTCTGCTTGAAGTAGACCCAGCCGAGGCTGTCTGTAATGTAGCCGTCGCCGGGCCTCAGTTCCAGCGCCTTCTTGATCATGTCCTCGGCCTCCTGGAGTTTGATCCCTCTGTCCGCATAGCTGTATCCGATGAAGTTGAGCGCCTCCGCGCTTTCAGGCTCGATTTTCAGGACCTCTTCCATTTGTTTCATGCTCTCGTTGAAGCGATCCGTTTTCTCGTAAAGCACGCCGAGACGGTAGTGCAGATCGGCGTTCGCGGGCGCCATGGTAAGCCCCTCCAGGAGCGTCTGCTCCGCTGTCTTGAGATCTTTGGCATCTTCGTAAAGGGAGGCCAGGAAACCATAGAGGGCGGGGTCCCCTTTCTTGACATTCATGGCCTTCTTCGTTACCTCGATGGCTTCCTGCGGGCGGTTCTGCTTTTTCAGGATGACGCCGATCTGGATTTGCGCGTTTGCGTATAGATCGGAGCTCACCGGTATCTTGTTTAAGTCAGCAAGGGCCTCACCATAGAGTTTCTTTTCACCGTAGGCGGCGGCCCGGAAGTATCGGGCCTCATCATCGTTGGGGAAGCCCTTCAGGACTTCTGAAAATTCGGCGATGGCCTCATCGTGCTTGTTCCACTCGTAGTAAATCAGCCCCAGGGTAAACCGCACCTCCCGGTTGGCAGGATCGCGCTTCAGGATTTCCTGGAACTGACTGACGGCTTCCTCATATTTTCGGTCCCGCAGAAGCACTTTTCCGAGCTTGATCCTTGTCGATGT
>JAPLJU010000092.1 GCA_026388445.1 Deltaproteobacteria bacterium | reverse complement strand
GAGGCCCGCAACAAGCTGTCCAGGGCCCTGGAGCTCTGCTACAGGGTGCCTATCGCGAGGACCGATTGGGGCGATCTGAAGGTTTAATTGAAAAGAAGGAGGAGAAACATATGTCGGATTTACTGTTACAGCAAAGAACGGATGATGGAATCCTGATCCTGACGCTCAACCGTCCGGAGGCCATGAACTGCTTCAATTTTGACCTGACGGCGCAGATTGCCGATGTGATCCGCGAGGCCAATTTCGACATGAACCTGCGCTGTATCATCATCACCGGCTCCAAGGCAGGTGACGATCCCAAAAAGTGGTCCTTCTCCACAGGTGCCGACCTGAAGGAGAGAAGGACGCTCACCCAGGACCAGGTACGGCGATTCATATTCACAATCCGCAACACCTTCACGGCCGTCGAAAATGTGAGGGTGCCCGTAATCGCGGCCATCAACGGTTTTGCCTTCGGCGGCGGCACGGAACTGGCGCTCGCCTGTGACATCCGCATCTGCTCTTCGAACGTGCTGATGGGTCTCACCGAGACCAGTCTTGCCATTATCCCCGGCGCCGGCGGGACCCAGAGGCTTCCCAGGATTGTCGGCGTGGCCAAGGCGAAGGAGCTTATTTTCACGGCAAGGAGGTTCGATGCCAAGACGGCCCTGGAGATCGGTCTGGTCAGCAGGGTCGTGGAGCCCGACAAGCTGATCGACGCGGCCCTGGAGCTCGCCAGGGAGATCGCGAAGAACGGACCTATCGGCGTGGCCCAGGCCAAGTTCGCCATTAACTATGGTAGCGAGGCGAGCATCGGCGTGGCCCTGCCGCTCGAGTCGAAGGCCTACGAAGTGACCATCCCGACGAAGGACCGCCTGGAAGCACTTGCGGCCTTTGTCGAGAAGCGGAAACCTGTCTTCAAGGGCGAGTAGGAAGAGATCAAATTTTCCCTCCTCTCGCTGCCGCCGGGGGAGGGAAAATTATGACCGAGAGCTGATAAACTAAACAAATTTAATATTAGGAGGATAGTTTGTTATGGCGACAGAGTATAATCTCTGGAAAATTTTCCCAAGAATGCCAAAGAAAGTAACCATCGGGGACATCACCATCCGTGACGGTTTCCAGCACGAGGAAAAGACCATCTCCACGGCGGCCAAAATATTCTACGGCCAGGAGATGATCCTTGCGGGCTGCAAGGAACTCGAGGCCACCAACCTGGGCAACCCCGCGGGGATCCCCCAGTTCAGGGACGCCGAGCAGGTCATGACGGCTCTTCGAAGCGACGGTTTCAAGAAGCGCTGCGAGCGTGCAGGGATCAACCTGGACAAGGACGTCTGCCTGACGGCTGTGACGATCCGTGAGCCGGCCGTTGACTGGGCTATCGAGATGAGGAAGAAGGGGATCGGCCCCGACCGCATCCTCATGATGGTCTCCACGGACCCCGAGCATCACTTTGCCAATTCCGGTACAACCCTGACCCAGTACTGGAAAGAAGCCGAACGGTGCATCAAGAAGGCCCGCGATGCCGGTATGAAGATGGTCGGTACGGTGAGTACCATCTGGGGAAGCCCTATCAGCGGAGCCACCAAGCTCGAGGACGCCGTGGAGTTCACCAAACGCTGGTTCCAGATCGGCGCCTATGATATCGAGCATGCCGACCATGACGGTTCCGCCTCGGCGGACCAGTGCTACCGTTACTTCTCCATGATCCTCGATGCCATGCCGCAACCCGAGGCGCATCTCTGCCACCTCCACGAGACGAAGCGCATTGCCGCGGCCTCGATCCTGGCAGCGCTGCAGGCGGGCATCTGCCGCTTCGAGGGAACCCTGGGTGGTCTGGGCGGACAGCCCGCCAACTTCCTCGATGACTGCCCCATCCGTGGGACGGGTGAGTATTATTACAGGGATCACCGGTTCGTAGGGCTGATTACCCTGGAAGACCTGCTTGTCCAGATCGATGAGATGGGCATCGAGCACGGTTATAATTTGGACCGCGTGCTGTGGCTCGGCAACAAGATGGAAAAGACCGTCGGCCGCAGGCTCCGTTCTGAGGCCATTTACAATGGCCGAACGGCCAAGGCCGGAAATCCTCAATTTGGCCGTCCCGGTCTTGCCAAGTTGGTCGCAAAAGTAGGCGAGAAGCCCGGCCAGAGAGTCCCGCCCGATTGGTCTGAAAAAGCCATTGTCCCCGAGCTCTGGGGACCGGCTGCGTGGAAGAAGTAATGAACAGGGATTCAAGCAGGGGAAGGGTTTCGCTTTCCCTTGTGTCTATGCCTTATAAACGAAACCGGCAGGTTTCATGATATGATCGTCACGTATTCATTAGGATAAGATAAAGAGAGGAGGATGTTCAAATGGCTGATGTAGTAGCCCCCATGCCCGGAACGATCACGGAAATCCTGGTTAGTGTCGGGGACAGCGTGAAGGCTGACGACGAGCTCGTCATCCTTGAGGCGATGAAGATGGAAAACCCGATTGTCGCTCCGTCGGCGGGGAAGGTGAAGGAGATCAAGGTCGCCGAGCAGGACAAGGTGAACACCAACCAGGTTCTCGTCGTTCTGGAATAGGAAGAAAAATTCCTTTATTGATTGGAGATGCCGGGCCGCACAATCGGTAGCGGTCCGGCATTCATTTCATCCCTACGATAGACATCGAAACCATGTCCGGGGGGAGGTCTTCCGCCGAGGACTTTCGTAAGGCTTGGGTGTTGAACTGTACCCGGATACCGAATATCATGTCCTCAAGAGAGCGTCGTGCGTTCAGCGCCGTTTTCTATTCATGCGGGTGTTGAATCCATGAAAAGCCCCTTGCCTGCAAAGGCCGTCCTTCATGAAGTCGTCCTGAGGGACGGTATCCAGAACGAAAAAAACATTGTCTCCACCGAGGAAAAACTCCGCCTCATCGACCGCCTGGCGGCTTCGGGGGTGCGGCGGATCGAGGTCTCATCCTTTGTGAATCCCAAACTGGTCCCACAGATGGCCGACGCCGAGGAACTCTGGAAGAGGATCGATCGTAAGAAGGGTATTGTGTATTCCGCTCTCATCCTGAGCGAGCGGGGCCTGGACCGGGCGATGGCGTGCGGGGTGCCCCATGTCGGCATCTTCGTGTCGGCGAGCGAGACCCACAGCCGGAAAAACAGCAACAAGTCCATCGACGAGGCCCTGAAGGAAGCGCTCACTTTGATACGGAAGGCGAGTTCCTCGGGCATCAAGGTCAGGACCGGTGTCATGAACGCCTTCGGCTGTGCATACGAAGGGAAAATTCCCCCCCGTCAGGTCTTGAAATTGGTCGGAAGTCTTTTCGACGAAGGGCCGGAAGAGATATGCCTTGCAGACACATCGGGATTGGGGAACCCCCGGCAGATGAAAGAGATGATAAGCCGCGTGAGGGAACTCACGGGCAAGACATCGATTTCGCTTCATCTGCACAACACGAGGGGGCAGGGTATGGCGAATCTCTGGGCCGCGCTGGAAGAGGGGGTGACGATTTTCGATACATCCCTGGGGGGCCTTGGCGGTTGCCCTTTCATTGCGGGGGCCCGGGGGAATATCGCAACGGAAGACACCGTCAGCATGCTGCACGATGCGGGCGTGCGGACGGGGATTGATCTCAAAAAATTGATCGAAGTGAGCCAGGGCTTTGAAAAACACATGGGCCTGGTTTTCCCTGCGGCCGTTTCCCACCTGACGGGCGCCTTCTGCCGCTGAATCGTCCACCCAGGAAGAGGTATCATGGCAAATCCGGAGTCGGGCATCCTCAAAAAGTCTGCCATGACTCTTTTTCTCATTCTGATTTCTCTCTCAGGCCTTTCCTGCGCATCGATCTACTTTCAGACCCTTCAGCCCCCCGTGGACAGGGTCAAGTTTTCCAGCCTCCATGATCTCCCCTACCGCGAGCAGTGGGCGGGCTTCGTGTTCAACGGCGAAAAGGTTGGATTCACTTACTTGAAGGTACAGCCGCTCGAGCATCGGGAGCTTTTTCTCATCACTTCCGAGGCCCACATGCGTCTTAAGTTTCTCGGTGTTGACAAGAAAATTTCTCTTCACAGTGAGGATCAGGTCCGGACCGATCTGCAGCTTGTGTCCTTCCGCTACGATATGAATATGGACGGAAAAATTCTGCTTCTGGAAGGCGAAATCAAGGACGGAAGGTTGCACGCGCTCCAGCAGTCGGGTGGAGAGAAGAAGACGCTCGTTAAGGAATTGAACCGACCTGTTTTCCCTGCTGGCGCCGTCAATTTCTATCCGCTCATAACGGGGATGAGCGTCGGATCGAAGTATCGTTACGATGTTTTCGACCCCCAGACGCAAACGATTACAGAAGTCGCACAGTCCGTCGAGGCCTTTGAGAAAAGCCCGAAGCTTCTCATCGAGCCCTCTTTCAGGGTGGAGACCACCATGCTCGGCCAGGCCGTCACGAGCTGGATCAATCCCGCGGGAGAGACGATCTTCGAGCTTGCCATGGGCGGCGTTCTCATCACCTACAAGGAGGACGAGAGCCGGGCGAAACAGTTCCTCTCCGAGGCCAGCATGAACAAAAAGGATCTCATCCTCGATTTCAGCCTCGTGAAGACGGATCGTGCGCTTCCCTGCCCGCGGCAGGCCAGTTATCTGAAAGTCGCCCTTGGGGGCATTGTCGGGGGGCTGCCGCTCCTGGAGGGGCCTGGTCAATCCGTCCAGGAGACCATCGAGTCGGGGAAGCCTGTCGCTCTTTACACGCTCGAGAGGAATTCCGGTCCGGATCCCATAAAGATCAAAGAGTCTTTGAACGCGGCTGACCGCTACATCTATCTCACCGCCACGGATCATGTCGAAAGCGATCATCCGGAAATTGTCAAAAAAGCGAATGAAATCGTTCTCGGTGCCCCGTCGGATCTCGACAAAATCCGGCGTCTCACAAAGTGGGTCTCCGAAGAGATCAGGGACGAGATCGTGGACAGCGTCTCGGCTCTCGAGGTCCTTCACACCAAGAAGGGGGAATGCCAGGCCCACACGCTTCTTTACGCGGCACTGGCCCGCGCATCGGGGATCCCGACGCGCCTGGCCGGAGGCCTCGTGTACCTCGAAGAGACGGGGTTTCTCTATCACGCCTGGGCGGAGAGCTATGCCGATGGTTGGATGGCCGTGGACCCGACCTTCGGCCAGGCAGGAATCGATGCCACCCACGTCAAGCTCACCGAAGGACCCTCGTGGATTTCGATGATGAGTATCGGAAAAGTGGTGGGTCAGGTCAGGGCCAGAGTCCTGGATTACAGAGCCATGTGTCATGAGTGAACAAGCTCCCGCCTGAGGTGGGAGCCATTTCTGTCAGAGAAGGAGGCGTTATGACGAAGCGGGGGATGAAGGTCTTTATTCTGATCATGGTCGGACTGTTCATTGCGGCCTGTTCCATCAGCAAAGAGCCGGCTGAAAAGACCATTAAATCTGCCGAGAATGTCTTTAATGCCATCAAGGAAGAGGCCCTGAAGTACGCGACGGTGGAAACCCGGGAGGTTGAAAAAGCAATCCTGACAGCGAAGGACAAATATGACCGAAACGAGTACGATGCCGCCTTCAAAGCGGCCACGGCGCTACCCGATAAAGTAAATTATCTCACCACACTCGCCGCGACCCGAAAAATCGAATGGATGAAAAACTGGGAGTCCATCAGCAAGGATTTGCCTCCCATGCTGGATGCTCTTCAGGCAAGAATCGAAGAGCTCTCCCAGCGCAAGAAACTTCCCCCCGGTATGGACAAGGCAAAGCTCGACGACGCCCGGGCTGCTCAAACGCTGGTCACTCAGATCTGGACCGAGGCAAAAGACACTTACGCAGCCGGTAACCTGATTGATGCGGTTACCAAGGCAAAGACCGCCATGGGCAAAATGGCCGAGGCCATGACCGGTCTGGGCATGCAGGTTAAGGAAGTGAGTATCAATTAAAGACATGGATTTTCTCCGTCCCGTGTCTATATGCATTCGGAGCGTCATGCCGATGACTGGATTCTTCGCAGAGGTGCACTAGCTGTTTCATGCAAGGAGCTGCTGTCCAAACAATCAGCAGGGAGGTGAAATCCATGTTTAAAAAAATCGCCATTTTTTCAGCATTCATTGCGGGGATATTAGTGATGGTATTCACAAACCTTTCCGAATCTCCGGCCCAGGGAATCGGGAATTCATACGATACCCAGGCAGGGAAACTGGTGGGCAGGAACGTTAACGGACTGGATGTCATCGAGCTAAACGGGTCTAAGATACTCGAGGGAAAAATCAGAAAAGTCTTCAAACTCACCAGTGCCGACGTCGCTGCTGTGTCCGCACCCGGCAATGTGAACTGTCCGGCAGGTTTTAATTTCGGAATGTCCCATTTTGCGGTAGTATACATTTAACTGTTTGGCTTATCCTGTCCATAAAGTTTATCCAAAATTTCTTTAACTTCGTTCTTGGAAAGTTTTCGTTTTTTCCTTATTTTCTTCCAAATATCTACAGGATTAAGCGACCATCCATACCGCGTGTATACGAGAACATCATTGATATTATTAAGCAATTCTTCCGAAGAAATATCCCTTCCCATAATAGAATAAGCTTGCTTGCCATTATCATAATATTCATTCCATACATCGTCGTACCCGGCAAGGTTTTCTCCTTTCAAGAAGTACCTGAAATTGATCATTGCTTCGTGTTGAGTTCGCATTCTGCTCTCGTCAAAAAAACTTGTTTTAATAATGCCAGTGTCAATATAATCACCACGGAGTTCCGCAATTGTGGGGGCGAAAGCCCTTCTAAGTTCCTCGGCGGCCTTTTCGAATCTTTCTCGCGCGGCCCTATTCTTGAAGAACAGATGCGTAAAATAAACGAAAATAATGCCGCCAACGATGTAACCAACGATAGAGTCCATGACACACA
>JAPLJU010000123.1 GCA_026388445.1 Deltaproteobacteria bacterium | reverse complement strand
GCTTTCACCTATAAACAAACAGGATTAAGACGTATAAAGTTTATTAATGACCGTTGGAAACGATAGCCCCCCTCCGAATTGTACGAGGGACGGACTCTATACATGAAGCAGGAGTTGAGCAGTTTATTTCAAGTCCTGCTTCGGAAAAGAGACTTTGGTTGCCCTCTGATACTTCATCGGGACGGAAAGGAGATTGACGACTTCAGAAAAGCATGGCATACCGCGTGCGAGAAAGCGAACATACCGGATATGCTCTTCCATGACCTCAGGCGGACTGCTGTTCGGAACATGGTCAGAGCCGGTATTCCGGAGAGAGTCGCAATGGCCGTATCGGGTCATAAGACCAGGGCCGTGTTCGGCCGCTATAACATCGTGTCGAAAGAAGATTTGAAGGAAGCGGCTTTAAAGCGGCAAAAATACACCGAAATGCAGGCCTCACGGTTACATTTTGGTTACAGTTTGCCTAAAAAGTGTGCAAAATCAAGAAATCCCAAACCCCACTTACGCATTGTAACCTCTTGATTTTGTTTGGTGCCTGGGGCGGGAGTTGAACCCGCATAGCCACGAGGACCGAGGGATTTTAAGTCCCTTGCGTCTACCAGTTCCGCCACCCAGGCAGCTTTCTAAATCCTTGTGACGTATATTATTTTTGAAAATGGGTGTCAAGGTCTTATCGGGCCGTTGGGTGCCCGGCCAGCAGGGTTCATAGCTTTTTTCAGAATTAAAAACTCACAAAGGGAGGCTCACCGTGCTTGTGGATGTGGACCGCATCATAACGGGCGGAAGGATCCTGACGATGGATGACCGGGGAACGGTCATTCAGGACGGGGCCGTTGCTGTTCACGGGACGGATATTGTCGCCGTGGGAGAGAGGAAGGAGGAGGAGTCCCGATTCAGGTGCCGGGAGGTGATCGATGCCGACCATTGCCTTGTCATGCCGGGGTTGATCAACTGTCACACCCACGCAGCCATGACCTGTTTCAGGGGGATTGCCGACGACCTGAGCCTGATGGACTGGCTGAACAACTACATTTTCCCCGCGGAGGCGAAAAACGTGGACAGGGAACTTGCCTATTGGGGAAGCCTGCTCGCCTGCGCTGAAATGATCAAATCGGGGACCACGACCTTCTGTGACATGTACATCTTCGAGGACGAAACGGCCATGGCGGCCCACAAGGCCGGGATGAGATGCCTCCTCGGCGAAGTTCTTTTTGATTTCCCCTCCCCCAATTTCAAGACGCCGAAAGAAGGCCTTGAATACACGGGGAAGCTCATCGAAAAATGGGCTGACGACCCGCTGGTGAAGATCTTCGTCGAACCCCACGCCCTTTACACCTGCTCACCGGAACTTCTCCGGGAATCAAAATCCCTTGCCGATCGATACGCTGTGCCATATGGCATGCACTTTCTCGAAACCCGGTCGGAGCTCGAAGGCCTGAAAGAGAAATTCGGAAAGAAACCGATCCGCCTGCTCGATGAGCTCGGCCTCCTCGACGAGCGTTTCATCGCTTTTCACGGCGTGTGGATGGACGACGAAGATATGGCGTCTTTCGCCAAAAAGAACTGCAAGGTCGTTCACAACCCCGAGAGCAACATGAAGCTTGCCTCCGGTGTTGCTCCGGTTCCCGACATGATCTCCGCCGGCGTCATCGTGGGGCTGGGGACGGACGGCTGCGCCAGCAACAACAATCTGGATATGTTTCAGGAGATGGACATGGCGGCCAAGCTTCACAAGGTTCACCGCCTGGATCCCACCGTCATGAACGCCGAAACCGTCGTTGACATGACCACGCGCAAGGGGGCAAAGGTCCTCGGAATGGAGAAGCTCGTCGGCAGCCTCCGGCCCGGCATGAAGGCCGACATCACGATCATTAATTTGAACAAGCCCCACCTCACGCCTATCTATCACGAATACTCCCACGTGGTCTATGCCGCGAACGGCGCCGACGTCGAAACGGTCCTGATCAACGGGAGGGTCGTCATGAGGGACCGAAAGCTCCTCACCATCGACGAAGAAGAGGTCATGGCGCGCGTCAGGGATATCGCCCAGCGAATCAGAAAGAGCCTGAACCTTCCACAAGAATGAATATGGAAACCGACGTTGACATCCTGATTCGGGGAGGAACGCTCCTGACCATGTCACAGGCCATGGAGATCGTCCATGATCCTGTCATCGGTATCAGGGACGGGAAAATCCTCTTCATTGACCGGCCAGGTTATTCGACCGCCCCCATCCGGGCCAGAGAGACACTGGACGCCTCCCATTCGATCATCATGCCCGGCCTGGTGAACACCCACACCCACCTCCCCATGGCCTTCTTCAGGGGCCTTGCCGACGATCTGCCCCTCATGGACTGGCTAAACAACCATATATTCCCTGCAGAGGCAAAGCACGTGAACCGGGAGATGGTCTATGCGGGGTCGCTTCTCGCCATCGCGGAGATGATCCTCTCCGGTACGACGACCTTCTGCGACGGTTACTTTTATGAAAGCAGTGTCGCGCAGGCGGCCATCGATGCAGGGGTGCGAGCCGTCACTGCCCAGGGCTTCATTGATCCACCGGCCGGCGGCAGCGACACCCTGTCAAAGAACATCCAGATTGCCGAGCGGTTCATCGACAAATGGAGCGGAAAATCAGAACTTTTAACCCCTGCCCTCTTCTGTCACTCCCCTTACACGTGCTCCCCTGATACCCTGAGAGAAATCAAGAAAGTCTCGAGGGCGGCAAGAGTCCCTTACATCATTCACCTCGCTGAAACACGGGATGAAGTGAGGATCATCAGGGAACGTTACAGCGTTCCTCCCGTGACGCACCTGGAGAAGACGGGGGTCCTCGATGACGCGACGATTGCCGTGCATTGCGTCTGGCTGGAAGAGAAGGAATTGGAGCTACTTGCCATGAGGGATGTGAAGGTCTCGCACAACCCCGAGAGCAATATGAAACTAGCCTCGGGTGTGGCTCCGGTACCGGACATGTTGAAGAAAGGGATCACCGTCGGTCTGGGAACAGACGGAAGCGCCAGCAACAATAACCTGGATCTGTTAACGGAAATGGACACGGCGGCCAAGATCCACAAGGTCTTCAGGATGGATCCCACCGTCATGCATGCCAGAACCGTCCTGAAAATGGCCACCATCGAGGGGGCAAAAGTTCTCAACCTCGCGGACAGGATCGGTTCCGTGGAAGCGGGGAAATGCGCCGATATCATCCTCGTCGACACACGAAAACCCCACCTCACTCCTCTTTACAACTGTTATTCCCAGCTCGTTTACGCCGCCAACGGCGCCGATGTATCGACGGTGATCATCAACGGAAAGGTCATCTTGAAAGAAAGACGGTTCCTCGGCCTCGACATCGAGGACATCCTGAGTCGCGCGCGAAAAATCGCCGGGGAGATCGAGAAAACGGACCGATGATCACAAAGGGCAGGCATGGGTGGCCCCTTCCTCACCACTCGATCCCTTTCGCTTTCAAAAGATCCTGGATGTCCTTCAACCCGAGCCTTGCGGCCGTCTTCATGTCCTCCATGGCGCTGACATGATCATTCAAAGCCGTGTAAAGGGTCGCCCGACCGGCGTAGGCCGCCACAAAGTTCGGAGCGATCTCGATAATGGTTGAATAATCCTCTATAGCCTTCAGGTAGTTTTCGACGTATTTGTATGCGACCGCACGGTTGTAATAGGCTTCGATATACTCCGGGAAGACGTCAATGGCCCGCGAGTAGTCGTGGATGGCCCTCTCATAATTCTGTAATTTGAAATAGGCATTCCCCCGACGAAAGTACATAGCCCCTTCCTCTCTCAGGGGTTGTACGAACGAGGTCAGCTTGCCCTGATCTTTTTTCTCCCGACTGTCTTCAAATCCTGCCAGGGGGATGGAGAGGTCCCTCTCTTCAGCACGGCCCGCCTCTGTGGACTCCGTATCACCCGGCGCCTGATCACGCGGGACTTCCTCCGATTTATCCGTACCCCGGGTTTTCTTGAACCTGTCGAAAAAGCCCATACACTAATGCATCCAGTCCGCTCAAAAGGCTGAAACCTGAACGGGATGGAAGCCCTCCCTTGTTTCTAATATAATGCAGTGGATCTTTGTTTTCAAGATCAAGTTGAAAAATACCAGGAACGGCAATGATCTCCGCGCATTTTTGGGCACTTGTCGGATCAGCATGCTTTCGGAGGCAGGTCCGCTGACGGCAGATCGTTTTCTGCCCGTTGTTTGTCCGTTGATTTTTAGAGCGATCCTTTGTATAGATACAGAAATATTTTGATCGACGCCCCTTCATCCCGTGCTCACCATTTCAGGATGATCATGATGCCCGATTTGATGCTGTTTAATCAATTCTTGCTGCCGCTTGCCTTCATCCTCGGGGGTCTCGCCCTGGGATGGGTTTTCGACAGATTCATTCTCCATGAAATCAAAAAGATTGCCGCTAGAACGAAATGGGAAGGCCATGACATGATCATCCGTGCCATCCAGGGCATGGCCATCCTCTGGTTTGCCCTGGCCGGTATCTACGGGGCGCTTCACAGTATCGACGTCAAGCCGGTTATTCTCAACATCAGCCTCAAGATTCTCCGCGTGATTGTGATCCTCTCCGTAACCATCGCCATGGCCAGAATATGCGTCGGGCTTGTCAACCTTTACAGCAAGAGAGCCGGCGGGGTCTTCGTGACAACAACACTTTTCTCCAACATCACGAAAATTGTCGTCTTCGTCATCGGTCTATTGGTCATTTTCGACTCGATGGGCATTTCCATCACACCGATGCTGACGGCCCTCGGCGTCGGCGGCCTCGCCGTGGCGCTGGCCCTCCAGGACACCCTGTCCAATCTCTTTGCGGGCATCCACATCATCGCATCCAGGAAACTTCGCCCCGGCGACTACATCAAGATCGAATCCGGCGATGAGGGTCACGTCACGGACATTACCTGGCGCAACACGACCATCAGGGCCTTTGCGAATAACATGATCGTGGTACCGAATGCCAAACTGTCCTCCTCCGTCGTCACAAACTTTTACATGCCGGAAACCAGGATGGCCGTTCCGGTCACGGTCGGCGTCAGCTATGCCAGCGATCTGGAAAGAGTTGAACGGGTCACCGTCGAAGTCGCAAAAGAAGTCATGAACGAAGTCGAGGGCGGTGTGCCCGACATGGAGCCTTTCCTCCGCTATCACACCTTCGGAGATTCGAGCATTATCTTTACCATTTATCTGCACGCCCGAGAGTACAACGATCTTTATCTCGTCAAGCACGAATTCGTGAAGCGGCTCCACAGGCGTTATCAAGAGGTCGGCATCGAGATTCCCTTCCCGATCAGGACGATTTACATGAAGCAAAAAGAAAAGGAGGATTGATCATGAAAGGAACTTCCTGGCTCATCATCGCCGTTTTGCTGGCGGGACTGGGGGTCGGCGGCTTTTATTTTTACCAACAGACCACCGACCTGAAGTCGAATATTCTGGACCTCAGGCAGAAACTCGACAGGGTCGAAGCCTTCGTGAAAAGCGAGGAGGACATCCGGAAGATGACCCAACTGCCCGCTGATGCGAACCTGCCGAAGGTCATCACGTCCCTGAACAGTACGAATGCGAAACTGGCGTCCGTCGATGATTCATTCAAAAAAGAGGCCTCACGGCTGGACGGGGACGTCAAAAAGCAAGCGCAGGCCATCGACAAGCTCAATAAAGATACCGTCGCCATGACGCAGAAAAACACCTTCGATACACTGATGGCCGTCATCAGGGGCCACATACTGAAGATCAAGCTCGAACTGTCAAACAAAAATGTCGGTGTGGTGAAGAGTGAACTGGACCTTGTCAATGAGCTTCTGACAAAAGCCTCAGCGATTGCGACGCCTGAACACAAGAAGGCGATCGAGGAAATCCAGGCGGCCCTGCAGAAGGCAAAAGCGGAGGCGGATACCAACCTGCCTGCCGCGAGCAGCCGGGTTGATCTCTTATGGTATGACGTCGTGAAGATTCAAAAATAAATGACCCCTGTAAAAAAAGCCCCGGTCATCCGGGGCTTTTTTTACCCTGCATTCTTTGAACGGACCCGTACCCGCACGTAAAAAAATCAGGCTAACAACGGCCGGCGTGGCCGTTACTTCACTTGGTTCTTAACCTGGAGCGGCCTTTCGTTTCTCTCGAGTCTTCGGATATTTTCGGCGACCACCTTTACGATCCCGTGGATCGACAGGTCCGTTGAACCCGCGATGTGAGGCGTGGCCAGGACATTGTACCGAAAGACCGGGTCGTCCGGATCGGGTGGCTCCTCCCAGAAGACATCGAGTCCCGCGCCGGCAATCTGCCCCGAGGCCAGGGCTTCTTCCAGCGCGCTGCGATCGATAAGGCCTCCCCTTGACAAGTTGATGATGAATGCTTCCCGCTTCATGCTCCTGAAGGTCTCGCGGTTCATGAGAAACCGGCTCTCCTCCGTCAGGGGAAGACACAGAACAACATAGTCCGACCGTGAAAGGAGCTTTTCCAAATCACCGGGACCACCCACCCAGTCCAATCCCAGCTCCCTCTCGGCCGTTTCGGGATCATGTCTCTTGATACCGATCAGGCGTACATCAAAGGCCTTGAGCCTCCGGACGAGGGCCCGTCCAATCCCGCCGAGACCCACCAGCCCCACGGTTTGACCCTTGAGCGTCCTGCCCCGGGGCACGCCCATTTTCCGCTCCCTGAGGTTCCGGTCCATCGCACGGACATCCCGCGCAAGCCCGATCATCAGGTAAATCCCGAGTTCCGCCACGGACTCGGCGTTACCGGAAATGTCCGTCGGAACATTGGCGACCCATATGTCCTTCCGGCTCGCCGCCTCGATATCCACACCCTCCAGGCCCGCGCCGCATTGTTGAATGAGACGCAGGCGGTCACTCTCAGCGAGCAGATCCCCTGTCACCCGGCACATGGTGGGGATCAGGACATCGTATCCCTTCAGGGTGTCCACCCCGAACCGGCCGCTGGCCTCGAATGTGTGCCCCGGAAGTTCCTTGCGGATCAGGCCGTAGAACCCGCCCCAGGCATTCTCCGGCGCCGCAAAAAGGATCTTCATGATTTCTTCCCCTTTTCTTTTCTTCCCGGTCTTTCAGCGTGATCCCCATTGATCCCTGAACACGATTTCTCCCAGTGATTTCCTCTTTCTCCCCGCCGAAGCCCCCTTCCCCGGATACCCCACGGTCAGGAGTGCCAGCACACTGACGATCCCGGGGATCCCGAGGAGTTACTTTATTTTTTCTTCCCTGAACCATCCGATCCAGCAGGTCCCGAGACCGAGTTCCGTGGCCTTGAGAACCATGTGTTCCATGGCAATGCCGAGATCGATCTGGTAGTACTCGATGCCGGTCACGGCGCTTCCGACCCTGTTGGCCACGATGTCGAGCTTCGAGCAACCAACAATGAGAACAGGGGCTTCCTTCATCCATTTATTCCTGATCACGGGGCGCATAGCCTCGTCACAGATCCTCGAGATGAGGTTCCGATCCTGGATCACGACAAATCGCCAGGTCTGACTGTTGCAGGCGGAAGGGGCGAGCCTCGCTGCCTCGCAGATGGCCGTCAGGTCCCTCTCGGACACCGGTCTTGCACCGTACGTCCGGCATGAGAATCTCTTGACAATAATCTCATCCAGCGACTTCATCGAAATTCCTTTCCCCGGTTGTTGATGCATCTTTCATAACAGCCTATGCGGGCAGGCGGCTGAGTCACATTTTTCGAATATCCCAAAAGCAAAGAGCTTGTCAAGCCGACCCCTTCGCTTATAATGCTTCTCCAGGGGTCGTCTATCTGCCGTGCCAGCCATTTAGGATTGACAGGGATGGTCTTTATTCTCTATAGTTCACAGCGGAAGTGGGTCCTGGCAGGACCATTCCTCGAGTCTTCCTTCTTCAGGAATCCATGAAACGGAATTTACCCGATCGCGATTCAGTACGGATCAAACTGGCCGAAAAACTGGAGGCCAAAAACAACCTACTGCACCACATCTACGAGATCAGCTCGCTTCTGACACGTTCGCCAAACCTGGACGAGGTTCTAAACGAAATCGCCGACCGTGCCATGCACGGCCTTCATTTCGACCGGGCCATCGTTATGCTGCTCAATGAGGACGGAACTAAACTCGAATGCAAGTGTGTCAAGGGTTTCACATTGCAGGGTGAAAAAAGGGCCTGGGATAAACCTCTCATCATGGGGCGCCACAAAAGCTTCGAAACCAGGGTTGTTTTCCAGGGGATGCCGCTTTTCGTCCCCGATACGGAAAACGCCAAGGATATGTCCTGGATAGACGTCGTCATCAATCGATACCAGGAAAGGAAATCTGTTCTGTACGTCCCGTTGAAAATCAAGGACAAAATTCTGGGGTTCCTGGGGGTGGATCGATTCAGGACACGCATGAAGATCACGCAAGATGACATTGAATCCCTTGTCTATTTCGCCAATCAGGTCTCCATCATCATCGAGAACACGAGGCTCTATAAGGCCATCAGTGACGAGAAAATCCTCTCTGAAAGCATCATCAACTGTTCCGTCAACGGCATCATCATCAGCGACCTCACGGGAAACATCCTGAATGTTAATCCCCGTGCCGAGGAGATCCTTGGGATAAGCAGAAACGAAATGCTGCGCATGCGGATTCAGGACATCTTCAAGTTCGACCAGGCTGAAAGGCGGAAGATATACAGGGCTCTGACCCACAATGAGAATATCTACTATTTTGATTTTAACTACTCGAGACCCGAAGGCAAACGCCTGATCCTGAACCTGGGAGGGTTTGCGGTTATTGATGAAAATCGTAACTCACTGGGTGCTGTGACCGCCATAACCGACATGACAGAAAAAAAGAAAATGGATGACTACCTCATGCGCGTTGAGAGATTGGCGGCACTCGGTCGCATCGCCGCGGGAATTGCACACGAAATCCGTAACCCGCTGGCCGGAATCTACACGACCGCACAGAACTTGGAGAGAGAAATCGGAGAGCATTCAGCGGCGGGAAGCGACCTGCAGAACATCATGCAGGAGATCGACCGGATTGAAAAGCTCATCCGGGATGTTCTCAACCTGATCAGGCCCATGCCGCTTCAAATCGAAGAAATCGACATCCACCAACTTCTATTGACGACCATGGCTCTTCTTAAAAAAGAGATGAGCCAGAAAAACATTTCCCTCAAAACAGAATTGAACGCCGGCCGCGGATACCTGAAGGCCGATTCAAACCGGTTGAGGCAGGTGTTTCTGAACCTGACGCTCAATGCCATCGAGGCCATCAGCGACCATGACGGCCTGATCGAAGTAAAAACCGATGCGACGAGAGGAAACGATGGGGCAGCCAACTGGATGGTCATTCATTTTAAAGATAACGGC
>JAPLJU010000028.1 GCA_026388445.1 Deltaproteobacteria bacterium | reverse complement strand
TTGAACGCCCTGGGCCCCGACCTCCTTGGCCGCGACCTCAATCATCCGCTTGACCTCCCGCATGTCTCTTCTTGAGACAGTGAAGGAAAGATCCGTAAAGGCATCGATGCTGGCATTCTGAATGATCATGTCCACCAGAATGTTCTTGTCAGAAAGCGGGGTGAATAGTCGCGCAGCGATGCCCGGCCTGTCCGGAACGTGGACTACCGTCACTTTTGCCTGGTCCCTGTCATAACTCACCCCCGAAACGACGACCTGTTCCATTTCGCTATCCTCCTTCGTCACCAGTGTTCCCACATCATCATTAAAGGACGACCTCACGAAGACGGGGACGTTGTATTTCTTGGCCAGTTCCACCGACCGCGGATGAAGAACCTTCGCCCCCGCGCTGGTCATCTCGAGCAGCTCGTCATAGGAGATCCTTGAGAGTTTGATGGCCTTGCTGCAGAGATTCGGATCGGTGGTGTAGACACCTTCGACATCGGTGTAAATCTCGCACACGTCGGCCTTTAACGCCGCGGCAAGGGCAACGGCACTGGTATCGGATCCGCCTCTGCCCAGCGTGGTGATATCATTCTTGGCATCAACACCCTGAAATCCGGCCACCACGACGATCCCGTCTTTTTTCAGTTCCTCCGCGATGGCCTTCGTGTCAACCTTCAAAATCCTGGCCCGCGCGTGCGCCGAGTCCGTGCAGATTTTCACCTGGTGGGCCAAAAAGGACTTCGCCCGGTGTCCCATCTTGTTGAGCATGATGGCCAGGAGCGCGACCGTGATCATCTCGCCCGTCGCGATCAGGGCATCGTATTCCCTCTCATCCGGTCGGTCCGAGGCCCCGTGGGCAAGACCGATGAGCCGATCCGTTTCTCCGGCCATGGCCGAAAGCACGACCACCAGTTTGTTCCCCGCTTCCTTCGTCCGGATCACCCTCTCCGCCACGTTCCTGATTTTCTCGAGATTGGCGACCGATGTCCCCCCGTATTTCTGAACAACGAGACCCATCTATATGAAACCTCCTTGGGATAACGCTTGCGAGATCTTCGCCATCCTGTCCACCGGGCCGGATATCTTTATTTCCCTGGTGTTCTCATCGACGTACCGGAGGTGGACGATGAAGCATTTCTCGATCGGCAGTACACTTTCGATTTTTTCAGCCCACTCGATGACGACGACACCGTCCCCGTAAAAATACTCCTCGTAACCCAGGTCTTCGAGATCCACCGGCCCTGAAAGTCGGTACACATCCAGGTGGTACAGCGTGATGTCCCCGGGGTATTCGTTGATCAGCGTGAATGTGGGGCTCGTCACGTGATAGCTCGCGGAGACGCCCATGCCCCGGGCGATCCCCTGGGTCATGCAGGTCTTCCCCGAGCCCAGGTCCCCCATGAGGGCAACCACATCACCGGGCGAAAGGCACCGACCCAGCGTCTTCCCCAGGCGAAAGGTGTCCTCGGCACGCTTCGATACCATCTCCAGGGTGAATGCGCCTTCCCCCATGGAGGTGTCCCTTACATTTTCTCTCGAAGAATGAAAAGAAATATTTTTCATCCAGCGCGTCTCATGCCTCCATGACGACCAGGGCCGAGGCATAATGATCGGTGTGAGTCACGCTCAGGGCAACGTGCCGAACGCCCCGTTCTTTCAACGCCCTTTTAACGGCGGCATTCAGGCTGAAGGCCGGCTTTCCCGCGTCATCGTTCAGGACCTCGATATCTTTCATGGTCAGGCCCCGGAGGCCGCCGAGGGATTTGATGAAGGCCTCCTTGGCGGCAAACCGCCCGGCGTAGTGGACAGGGGCCCGCACGTGCTTCCTGCAATAAGCGACCTCCCGATCCGAGAAGATCCTTTTTTCAAATCGTTCCCCCCACCGTTTGAGCGCCCTTTCAATCCGTTGGATCTCCACCAGATCGATCCCGATACCATAAATCATTTCAATCCCTCGACAGGGCATCGGCCATGGCCGAAACCCTCTTCATGAATCCGACGTCATGGACCCTCAAAATATTCGCGCCGTTCATGATGGCGGCCGTCACGGCAGCGGCTGTTCCTTCGATCCGCTCTGCGGGTATTTTAACTCCCGTGGCCTTCCCTATGAATGCTTTCCTGGAAGGTCCCAGCAAAATGGGCCGTCCCAGTGTCTTCAATTCACGCAGATGCCGGATGATCCTGAGGTTATCTTCTACCTTTTTACCAAAACCGATACCCGGATCAACGATAATATTTTCCCTGGTCACCCCTCCGGCCACGGCCTTTTCGATCCGCTCGCCCAGAAACCGAATGATCTCTCCCATGAGGGAGCGGTAACGAAGATCCCCTTCCTGCATCATCCTGGGAGTGCCCCTCATGTGCATAAGAATGACCGGGGCCTGACTTTCCGCCATCACCTCAAGCATTTTTCTGTCAAAACGCATGGCACTGATATCATTGATGATCTCAGATCCAGAATCCATGGCGACCCGTGCAACTTCCGCTTTCATGGTATCCACGGAAACAGGAATGCGGATACGACGGCTCAGTTTCTCAATGACGGGGACCACCCGCTTGATTTCCTCCTTGCGACTCACCCGCGCCGATCCCGGGCGGGTCGACTCCCCGCCGATATCGAGAATGTCCGCTCCCTCTTCCTCGAGCCTCACCCCGTGATCCACGGCTTCATTGATGCTCTTGAACCGGCCGCCGTCGGAGAAGGAATCCGGGGTCATGTTGATGATCCCCATGATCAAGGTCCGGCCGGCAATGGTGATCTTCCTTCTCGGCGTTTTCAGGACAAAGGCGTCCCTTCGGAGGTTGGAGACGAGCTCCCCGATGGCTGAGGCCAGTTTTCGTAAACCGAGGGGTTGATGGGAGATCTTTTCCGTGAATCGTGCGATCTGCTTTTCCGTTCCCATGAGGATGATGTCCGTTCGGCGGACCGTGCAATCAATCGTCCCCCTGGAAACGGCGGCGTCGCCGCCCAGAGAAAGCATCTCCTGCTTGATGATGTTCGCCACCGCTGGCTTGATATCATCGAGCCGGATATTCATCCCCGACATTTTCGGCACCATGGCCTCAATGCCGTAAGGATCGACCCCGATCTCTTTCAGGCACCGGGTGGCCTCTGCGGGCGATGAGATTTGAAGGTATCTCAAATATCGACCCCCTCATCGGGCCTTAAAAAAACGGTGCGTTGAGACGCACCCTGTCGCTTCTCCTGGAACGATGTCGAGACGGAATGGGTAATGGAGAGAGGAGGATCTTCTCAGTGAAGGGCCTCTTTCGTTTCATCCCCGGTCCTGCCGCTGATGACCTGGTCGAGTTCATCGGCATTGAGAACTTCCTTCTTAATCAGCTCGTTGGCGATGTTGTGGAGCGTGTCGATGTGATTGGCCAGAAGCGTCTTGGCCTGCTCGTAACTTTCCATCACGATGGTGCCGACCTCGCGGTCAATCTTCCGGGCCGTCTCCTCGCTGTAATCCTTGTGCGTGGCGATCTCCCTGCCCAGGAAGATCTGCTCTTCCTTCTTGCCGTAACTCATGGGGCCCATTTCGTGACTCATGCCCCATTCACAGACCATCTTCCGGGCTAGATCGGTTGCCCGTTCGATGTCGTTTCCGGCACCGGTCGTGAAATCCTTCAATACGAGTTCCTCGGCAGCCCTTCCTCCGAGGAGGATGGAGATGTTGCTGAGTAGGTATTTCTTCGGATAGGTATGCTTCTCATCGATGGGCAGCTGCTGCGTGAGACCCAGGGCCCTTCCCCTCGGAATAATGGTAATCTTGTGAATCGGGTCCGTCCCGGGCAGAAGTCTCGCCACGAGGGCATGGCCGGACTCATGGTAGGCCGTAATTCTTTTTTCATCGTCGCTGATGACCATGCTTCTGCGCTCCGTCCCCATGAGCACTTTGTCCTTGGCGAATTCCAGGTCGCTCATGGTGATCTTGTCTCTTGATGTCCGGGCAGCGTGCAGGGCCGCCTCGTTGACCAGGTTTTCGATGTCGGCCCCTGAAAAGCCGGGCGTGCCCCTGGCGAGCACGGCAAGAAGGACATCATCTGCAAGGGGCATCTTTCGCGTGTGAACTTCCAGGATCTTCTCTCTGCCTTTGACGTCCGGAAGGGAAACAACGACCTGCCGGTCGAAGCGCCCCGGCCTCAGAAGAGCCGGGTCCAGAACGTCGGGGCGGTTCGTCGCCGACACGAGAATGACGCCCTCGGAGGATTCAAAACCGTCCATCTCAACGAGGAGCTGGTTCAGCGTCTGTTCCCGCTCATCATGCCCGCCGCCGATCCCCGCGCCGCGATGCCGGCCGACGGCATCGATCTCATCAATGAAGATGATGCAGGGGGCGTTTTTTTTCCCCTGGGTGAAAAGATCCCGGACGCGGGATGCGCCCACGCCGACAAACATCTCGACAAAGTCTGAGCCGCTGATACTGAAAAAAGGCACACCGGCCTCGCCGGCAATCGCGCGGGCCAGCAGGGTCTTCCCTGTTCCGGGGGAACCGACCAAAAGGACGCCCTTCGGAATTCTCCCGCCGAGTCGCGTGAATTTTTTCGGATCTTTGAGAAAATCGATGATCTCCTGCAGCTCGAACTTCGCCTCGTCTATCCCGGCCACGTCATCAAAAGTCACTTTCTTCGAGCTTTCCGTCAGAAGCCTCGCGCGACTCTTGCCGAACGACATGGCCTTTCCTCCCCCCGCTTGCATCTGCCGCATGAAGAAGATCCAGATGGCGAGGAGGAGGATCGTCGGGAACCACGACACCAGAACGGTCAGGTACCAGGGGGAGTCGTCGGCGGGCTTGGCCGCGATCCGTACCCCCTTCTGCTTCAGGAGGGGAACCACACCGGAATCTTTGGGGGCGTAAGTCTTGAAGCTCTTCCCGTTCAGGAATTTTCCTGAAATGTTGTCACCCTGAATGCTCACCTCCAGGACCTGCCCGTTTTCAACGGACGCAATAAAATCGCTGAAAATGATGTTCTCGTAAGATTCTTTGGGCTGGCTGAACAGATGATAGAGCATTACAAAGATCAAGCTGATCACAAGCCAGAGGGCTATATTTTTCTGAAGTGGATTCAACAGGAATACTCCTTTTCTATAAAATTGATGTTCTTCCCGGAGGGAATGGGTCTATCCAATGGAAATTGAATTACAACAGAACTCCCTGAATATCAATTAATTTCTATTTTCAAAACGTTCTTGGTCGCGTCCCTGATCTTCACTCTTTCCGAAAGCCTCAGGCCCGGGATCCACAGGACGGAATCCCGGTCAACGACAATGGGAAGCCTCCGTCTCTCGTCCCTCGCAATCTTTTCATCGATGAAGAGGTCCTTGACCTTTTTGCGACCCCTCATGCCCAGGGGCTGAATCCTGTCGCCGGGGCGGACGTTTCTCACCATAACCGGCGGAGTGATCCGGTCGTAATCCATGTAAGCCCTCTTTCCGGAACCGAACCGGACCTCGTCCGTCTTGACGAGACCGAATTTCAGCGTCAGGCCGAGTTCCGCAATCTTGATCGAACCGGGTACTCG
>JAPLJU010000219.1 GCA_026388445.1 Deltaproteobacteria bacterium | reverse complement strand
TGCATTTCCTGTCTCTTTTCGATGAATTACAAAAACCGCATCTTCCCCCTTCAAGCATTACTCATCATATCAGACTTTTTTTCTTCTGCGACTTCTTCTGTTTGAAGCGTGAAATATCCTTTCCAAAAATGCCGGTATGATCCTTGCCTTATGTCACATCATGCCGGGAACTTCCATAAGATAGCATTTGCGCTTAGTCGAAAGGAGTGAACCTGCCATGAAAGACAAAGCCATCATCACGGCGGCCATCACGGGGAGCATCCACACGACGAGCAGGTGGCGAAGATTGCACGGATTGCTCAAGCGCTCGGGATTGACCCGGCCACCCCGGACGAGACCCGCAAGATCCTCGGGCTGAAGGGGATCAACAAGATCAATTTCTAAATCTTTATCACAAAGAAGGAGCAGAACATGGATTTCAACCTAAGCGAACAGCATCTCATGCTTCAGGACTCGATCCGGAACTTCGCGGCCAAAGAAGTCTGGCCCATCGCCGAAGAGATCGATGCCGAGGACAAGTGGCCCGAGGGGATGTGGCAGAAACTGGGAAATCTGGGCATCATGGGCATTACCGTTGATGAAGAGTACGGCGGTGCCGGCGCTGATCTCATGTCCGCCGTCCTGGTTCTCGAGGAACTCTCCAAGTCCAGTCCCTCGATCGCGCTCTCCTGGGGAGCCCATGCCAATCTCTGCGCCAACAACCTGAACCACAACGCCAGTCACGAGCAGAAAAAGAAATATCTCCCACCCCTCTGTGAGGGCCGGCACATCGGGGCACTCGGCCTGACGGAACCCAATGCCGGTTCCGATGCCGTCAATGTCCAGACCGTGGCCGTCAGAAAGGGCGACCACTATGTGGTGAACGGCACGAAGATGTTCATCACCAACGGCCCCGTGGCCGACACCATCATCCTGTACACAAAAACGGCCAAGGAAAAGGGTGCCAAGGGCATCACGGCGTTCATACTAGACACGAAGTTTCCCGGTTTTTCGGTCTCGAAAAAATTGCGAAAGTACGGTCACCGCGGCTCGCCTACCGCCGAACTGGTCCTCGAGGATTGCAGAATACCCGTCGAAAACGTGATGGTCGGGGAAAACAGGGGCATCGAGGTCATGATGTCGGGGCTGGATGTGGAGCGGGCCTTCTACGCGGGAGAAGCCCTGGGCATTGCCGAGGCCTGCTTCGAGCTCTCCGTCAAATACGCCCGGGAGCGCGTGCAGTTCGGGAGACCCATCGGCGCCTTCCAGCTCATCCAGGCCAAGATCGCGGACATGTACACGTACATCGAAGCCGGACGGATGCTTTGTTACCGCGCCGCCGTGTTCGCCGACAAGGCGAAAGGAGGCGGAAAGGGAACGGAGGTGCACAAACTCTCATCGGCGTCGATCCTCTTCAATGCCGAGATGGCCGCCCGTATCGCCGACCAGGCCGTGCAGATTCACGGCGGCTACGGCTACATGCTCGAATACCCCGTCCAGCGCTTTTTGAGAGACGCCAAGCTGCTCGAAATCGGTGCGGGCACCTCCGAGATCCGACGGCTGATCATTGCCCGGGAGATCCTGAGCATGTGAGTCTTTAAAACGCCGCCTGAAGCTTCTTGTAAAGGAGGGGATCATGGCAAAAGAATACGCATACCTTGATGATTACGCCGTTGGAGAACGCTTCATATCACCGGCCAGGACGATCACGGAAGCCGACATCATCAACTTTGCCGGTCTAACGGGCGACTGGCACCCCCTGCATACCGACGTTGAATACGCCGCGAAGACACCGTTCAAGGAAAGAATCGCCCACGGCATGCTGACCCTGAGCATCGGCATGGTGCTGCCCTTCAGGCTCGGCCCCTACTCGAGCTTCCTGCCCAGATCCTTCATCGCCTTTTACGGGATGGATAATGTCCGCTTCACGGCGCCGACGAAAATCAGC
>JAPLJU010000114.1 GCA_026388445.1 Deltaproteobacteria bacterium | reverse complement strand
CGGGAGGCCGGTAAATGCTTCAAAGTGGCCATCACGGCCTGTATGAGAAAGATCCTGATCACCCTCAATACGATGATCAAAAACAACACGTGCTGGAAATATGCTTAGTTAAATATCTTGACTCGAAACACAGTTGCTAACCACTGCCCACTGCCCTGTCAGGGCTTACCACTGTCTTTTATCTCAATACATTTCCCGAAATGATCATTCGCTGGGCTTCCGAGGTGCCCTCGTAGATCTCGGTGATCTTGGCGTCGCGCATCAATCGCTCCACCTTCGCGCCCTTGATGTAGCCGTAACCGCCGTGGATCTGGACCGCCTTGATCGTGTGGTGCATGGCCTTTTCCGCCCCGAAGAGTTTGGCCATGGAGGCTTCCTTGCTGAAGGGTTGGTTCTGATCCTTGAGCCACGCGGCATGGTAGGTGAGGAACCGGGCCGCAGCGAGGTCCGTCGCCATGTCCGCTATCATCCAGGATATGGCCTGGTGCCGGGCAATCGGGCTTCCCATCTGGACCCTCTCCTTTGAATACCTGATGGATTCATCCAGGGCGGCCTGGAGGATGCCCACACACTGGGCGGCGATTCCGATACGGCCGTGATCGAAGCCCGTCATGGCCATGGCCATTCCGTTGCCCTCCTTACCCAGGAGGTTGTCCTTGTGAACGCGGCAGTCCTTGAAGACCACCTCGGAGGTCTGGGAGGAACGGAGCCCCATCTTGCTGAAGTGTTCTCCCGGCTTCAACCCGGGGGTCCCCTTGGGGATAATGAAAGCGCTCATCCCTTTTCTTCCTGCCGCCTTGTCGGTCCAGCAGAACGTGAGATAGGTGTCCGCCAGGGGCCCGTTGGAGATGAATGTTTTGGTCCCGTTGAGGACGTAATAGTCGCCGTCTTTGGTCGCCGTCGTCGTTGCGGCCATGACATCCGTGCCCGCTCCCGGCTCCGTCAGGACGAGAGCCCCCATGTGTTTCCCCTGGGCAAGCGGCACCAGGTATTTCTTTTTCTGATCTTCGTTGCCGTAGAGATTGACCAGCATGCAGGCAACGCCGACGTGGATGGAGAGAGTAAACCCCGTGGACGAGCAGGACCGGGAGAGTTCTTCCACGGCGATGATGCTTGTCAGGTAATCCGAGCCGGCTCCCCCGTACTGCGTGGGAATGGGAATCCCCATCCAGCCTCCCTCGGCCAGTTTCTTGAAAAGCCTGCTCCAATTTTGAGTTTTGAATTTTGAGTTTTGAATTTCTCTAATCTATTTCGTCTTTTTGATCTTACTCTCCACTCACCACTCTTCACTCGCCACTATCTTTAAAGGTCTATTTAGTCTATTTGGTCTGTTTGTTTTTTGCTGCTCACCACTAACCACCAACCACTAACCACTGCCCTTACTAGCCGAAGCGGAACTGGATGCCGAAGCCGCCCACGGGGTAATTCCAGTCGAGGACCGCCGTCCCGCATTCGACCCGGCAGGTCCCGCACTCGAGGCAGCCGTCCACGTTGATGGAAACCTCACCCTTTTCGTTTTCGCTGTAGCAGCCACCGGGGCAGATCTTCACCGACGGCTTCAGCCGGGGGTCCTTCTCCATACCGGGTCTCACCTTGATATGAGGTTCCTTGGCGGGTTTGAAGACATTGAGCCCGAGTTTTGTTTTCAGTACCGACTGGTCGCTCATATTTTTGTCACCCCCTTCATATCTTTGAACATCGCCCACAGCTCTCCGAGGGTGAGATGTTTTCTCAGTGTAGGATAGATTCGCTCCTTTGGACCGGCCGGTATTTCGTAGAGGTCTTTCATGATGTTCCCGATGAGCTCGGGGTAGTGATTGAAGAACCTCGGGTTTGAGAGCACTGTTGGGGTCTCCTGGAAGTTCATGAAGTCCCG